>DATERO010000026.1:0-4738 GCA_035271465.1 Dysgonamonadaceae bacterium
TCGCTCTGTAATCAGTAACATCGAAAAGCAATTGAAAGCAATCACATTGTTGAAATTGGAATTATCAAAAGTGATGAGAGCAGATATTAGCTTTCAAAAAGTCTCTTTAATGGGTTTAGGTGAGAATTACAAAAAAGAATGAGAGTAGCAGGCAGTGGTTCGTTTGTATAATGCGAATTGAGTATGTCTCATGCAATCCTTTGCTGCCTATCCCTCCGATAGTATTAAATCATGGGTGATTAATGAAGTTATACCCCTGCGATCTCATAAACAGTCAACCATTCTTTGAATCCTACCCCTTCGATGGCATAAACAACCAGTCATTCTTTGAATTGGACCCCCTCAGCTGGCGCAGGTCTCCGACCTGTGCCTTTGTGTAATAAAATTGTAGGCACAAGTCTGGAGACTTGCGCCAGCTAAAGAAAGGACCAGCCCTTTCTTGAGTCGGATGTATCTGATTGTGTAAACGACCAGTCCTTTCTTGAATTGGAGACATCTGATAGAGCAAATCACTGATCCTTTCTTAAATCGTATGCATCTGAAAGGGAGAATCTATCTGTTCAGGCAATGAAATCGCTGTAAAAAGGAACATCAGTATACTTTTCCTATCACCACCTCACAAAGTACCCAACACTAACCAACCCTTTGTGCCCATATCCCAATTGGCCTGTAAGCCCATGGGTTTTACCCCACGTAAAGTTGACAACTTCGGCATGAAAAAAGAAATTCACTTCGGTTTCTTTGCTTGTGAAGGCATCTTCAACTTCATCGTCTCGATTAATTAAAACCATGGACACACCAACGAGGCTGCCCATGCGGAAATTGTCTTTCTGTATGTATTCATATCCCACTTGAGGACCAAAGAAAAGCCAACCCTCTTTATTCGACTGCTTGTAGGTTGTTGTAATCAAATCGAAAGGAGGATGAGGATTGCGAATTGTTTCGGTTTTTGTGCCTGTCACTTTTTCATGGTCATATGCCACATTGATTCCTACCTTTAACCGAGGCTTCACATATCGATTGTAATCAATCATAAATGCTCCCATGTATTTAGCATCAAGACCATCTAAGTCTTTTCCCCATCCATCCATTCGCTGAAGCGATAGGGGAGAATACATCACTTTAATTTCATTCTTTTGAGCGAATGAATTGATGGAAATAAGGCTGATAGAAGAAAAAGAGATTTGTACTTTTTCATACGGGTTTAGTTTTAATTGTATGTTAGTTTTCTAAAAGAATCGTATTGTAAGAACACATTTTAATAAAAGGATCCCTTATAATTTTTTAATGCATCAAAAATAGATATTATAATTAATAATATCTATTCAACTATAGGATAATTCAAAATGTATTTCCAGAAAGTTTATTTCGATCATAAAAAGAGAATTAGAAAAGTCCATATCATAATCTAACGGCCCCAAAACTCATAACACAAACCACATTTACCCGACAACATTCCTTCCTCTTTTTTGTTATAAGTTTACAATCAAAATGTAAACAAACATATTGCTATGAAAACAGTACTAATAACAGGTGGGTCGGGCATGGTAGGCAGGCGTCTGTCCGAAATGCTGATAGAAAAAGGATACGATGTAATCTGGCTAAGCCGTGAGAAACATGTTAAAGCAGAGATACCTCGTTACAAATGGAATTTGCTGACGGGTGAGATTGATAAGGAGGCGTTGGAAGAAGCTGACGTAATAGTCCATCTTGCGGGAGTGGGCATTGCTGAAGGAAGATGGACGGAAGCTCGCAAGCGAATGATTGTGGGAAGCAGGGTGCGCTCGGCACATTTGTTGTTGGATAAATTGAAAGAGTTGGATACCAAAATTGATGCTTTTATTTCTGCTTCGGCAGTAGGGTACTATGGTGCAAGCACTACTGATAAGGTTTTCAAAGAAGAGGATGAGCACGATGAGGATAACTTCTTGGGTGTCACTTGTTATAACTGGGAAGAGCAGGCACAGCAATTTACTACTGACCTGGGGATTCGTTCTGTAAGTATCAGAACGGGTGTGGTGCTTTCGAAAGATAGCGAACTCATCAAAAAGGCGGTGTTGCCCACCAAATTTTGGTTGGCTGCTCCACTGGGAAAGGGTAATCAGTATATGAACTGGATACACATCGATGATTTGTGTAGAATATATATCAAAGCCATTGAAGATGAAACCATGGAGGGAGCATACAATGCTGTTGCACCCGAATATACAACCAATGCTGAGTTTATGAAAGGTGTTGCTAGTGTGTTGCGCAAACCGATGTTTATGCCTCGCATTCCTGAGTTTGTGTTCAAGTGGTTCTTGGGCGAGTCGGCTCAAATCATTTTAGAGGGAAGTCGTATTTCTTCTAAGAAGATACAAAAGACAGGCTTTAAGTTCAGGTATAAGACTCTGTCGAGTGCATTGAAAGATATACTCATTAAAAAGAAAAAGAATAAAGCTAAGCGATAAGATATTATAGGAATCCACTCCTAAAACCGTCAACTGCTGATTAATTGTCTTTTTTTGCCCTTTGTCCCTGAAGGGAAAAGATTAATAATCAGCATTCTGTTAGAGTCCTATTTATATTCTTCTGTAAATAAGGGGCAGCTGCAAAACTATGTGTTTGAGTAAAGAGCAAGTTTATTAAAAGATGTAGGTAACCTTTATATTATTATTTTAGATCTAGTTTTTGAAATAAGGTAATAAGGTTTGTATCGTGATAATTTACAGCAAATTACTAAGGTTTGGAAAAGGATTGAATCTTATGTAGAATAATTCAATTTGAATTGCAAAAGTGATAGAGAAGCAATAGTATTAATCATGTAAACCTAAAGGCAAAAGAGTTAGGAAAACCTTAGTAACAGAGATTAATTGTACTCCACTAACCTTATTACCTTATTAATATTATTATATGTGACAGCTCAAATAAAAGACTAGTGAATGAACAGTTACACCTAAAGCGATGCTTGTATTTATTAATCAAACATATAGTTTTACGTGAGATTCGTAAATAAGACTGCAGCCTTTGAGGCAAAACAAACACATCATCAATTTATTTAAATAAGGTAATAAGGTTGAGTTGGTATAATGCAATAGTAGTTACTAAGGTTCAAAAAGGAGAAGATTGAAGCTTATGTATAAACTCTTGAATACAAGTAGTAAATTGAAGAGCTAAATTGCTCTATTATAAAACTAATGGGGGTGAATTTTAGAAACCTTAGTAACTCTGAAATATACCTCTTGCAAACCTTGTTTGCTTATTATTCAATAGGATAAATAGGAAGCGAGCACTATCTGCAGAGATTACAAACATAAAATCAGCATTCATCATATCCTTTTAATCATGTTCGTGTTGAAACACATAGTCTTGCTGGTAATCCTTTTTTTTAGGGGCGGAAATGGGTAAGGTTAACTTTTCAGAGTAGCCCTTTTAATTGAAATTACTTTTCATTGATTTGATAAGTCTCTCGGGAGAAACAGATGGAGCTATCATTCGGCGAATAGTTTGCAAAGGATAGAGTGAGTCTCGTTTGGCCATCAAAATGAAGGATAGTTTGAAGTGCTTATCCAACTGTTCCACTGCGTCTCTGTCATACACTCCATTTGGATATGCCCAATAGTCAACGGGTTTGCCAATCATCTCTTCCAATTTGGTTTGTGGATCTAACACTTGTTGTTTCCAAAAAGTGGAGTCTGTATATTTTGTAACCATTATATGATCCCAACTGTGTAAACCTACAGTGTGTCCGTTATTTGCTAATTGTGCAATCTCATCGTGACTTAGGTAATTCTTTTTATAGTTGGTAACGGTCATTATAAAAAATGCTCCTTTGAAGTTGTGCTTCTCTAATTGGGGTGCTGCAATGGTGATGTGTTCTGTGCGAGAGTCATCAAATGTAATCATGAAGGGCTTCTCGGGCAATGCGGCATTATATTTCAAATATGCATACAATTCGTCTGGAAGAATTGAGTTGTAACCACTATCGGACAATATCTTAAAATGTGAAGCAAACTGATCGGGGCTTACTGAATAGACATCGCTCCTTCCATCCTCAATGCGATGATAACAAAGCACAGGGACTTCCTTCTTTTCGATGATTTCGGCAACACTGTTTTCAATGGGTTCTTCAATGATGCTTTCCAGACTGATGGAGATGGCGTCTTCGGTTTTAGTTATTTGCAAGTCTTCGTTTTGGGAGTTGTTTCTTTGGGATTGGGAGCAACTCACAAAGAGAATGAATGATAGGGTGATTGGGAGGAGGATGTAGTTTGTTTTCATGATTGTATGGGCGATTGTTTATTGAGTTGCCATAATGTTTTCTCTTTTGTTTGAGACTTGATAAATAACTTGCTAATGAATAATTTACAGGCCGCACCATACGGTGCTTGTTGCCGAGTGATCTTGATTATTACTACAGACAGTTTGGCTCCTACGGAGCAAAAGGGCAAATATTTGACAGGTCGTTTGTACGAAAGAACTCCTTTAGGAGTGTCACTGTCTGTAGCACATCAATTATAATGTCAGTCTGAGTGCCGTAGGTACGAACTGTTTTTCTTGTGCTTGATATACTCATTAAAAAGATAATCTTAATTGAAAACCTTTTCTAACTTATTAAAACGAAGTGGAAGGCATTAATGTTTATCAACTGAACTGAAAAGTCTGAACATCCTTTCATATTGTTTGTTGAATAAAATAAACTAACGCAATGCAAGAAATAATACAACCAATCACCTTTTTTGGCTTGGATGATGTAAAC
>DATERO010000027.1:0-2061 GCA_035271465.1 Dysgonamonadaceae bacterium
CTCCTACTTGTTGACGAATGGAATCGTTGTCATCCAAAGCAAACAATTGATATGTTCCTTTTGCTTTAATATCATTTCCATCCAAGTTCTTTGCTTCAATCTTGATTTCATCTGATGAGTCTTTCTCCAATTGATCAGACATCTCCAATGACAATATCATCGATATTGTACCAACAGTGATGGTGTTAGTTGCTATTTGCGTTTCGCCATTCAAATCGGTAACGCTTGCTTCTATTGTAAATGAGTAAATCGTTTGTTCACTACCATCTTCATCTGTTAATCGTGGAGTAAATACTATTTCAAAGGCTCCTTCATCATTGGTAGTTACAACTCCCTCATCATAATGCTCTGCATTACCGCCACCCCATCGCCACCACCAAGCTTTTTGACGGGTTATGGTGTAACTAACTTCTGCATTTTGTAATTGAATACCCGAAAAGCTTTCAGCTTTACCTTTCAATGTAACCTCTTCGCCAAACTTGTAAGTCTTCTCAATCTTATCGAAGGTCACTTCAAACGTGGGACGTTTGTACTCCTCTACTTTGAAGTAGGTAGAACCATTATCTGCTTGAATGCTAAAACCACCTGTCAGCATTCCTTGCGGTAGCACAAACTCACCCGAAACAGAGCCAAACTCATTGGTGGTCAATGATTGTTTTGCCACTTCTTGATTGTTAGCATCGCGCAGTGTAAACTCAATGGCTTTATTAATTGTAGCCGAGTGATCTTTATAAATTGTTGTTGCTGCTATAGCCTTGAAGTGAACTATCTGTCCTGGACGGTACAAACTTCTATCGGTAAAGATACTGATCGTCTCCGTTGGTTTGTCTTTATCTGGCTCAGAGCGCTCATAGTAACCATAAGGCAACTGTGTCAAAGGCAACCCATTATCCTTACCCAAAGCAGCATGATAGAAAACAGTATTTCTATCCACAGATGTATTGTGTTGAGCCATTCCCATCGCATCCACTGGTATCGTTTTCAATAGAGTTGGAAAGTCATCTCGAGAGTTGCGTGGCACAGTATATATATTAATCTGTGCATCAGTTACGGGTTTACCCGTACTTCTATCAACTACAAAAAACTCATAATTGTGCTGAGACGATGTGCGTGCAAATGTTGCCAAATCAGAAACAGTAAAGTAATACTCTGAAAAGGGAGATTGCTCTATCTCCTTATCTGCATTAAACTCCAATTTATATACACCCACTTCATGAATGTCTATTTGAAATGAATCTTCAGCAAAAACAAAAGGTTCGTTGGCTTTTAAGGGAACAACCATCTCTTTAACGAGGTTTTTCCTTTGTCCTTTCATTTGCTCTCTATTATAATATCTATCTTGGCTTAACAGAGGTGAATCCACTTTATATAACTTCACCCGAAACTCTTTTAGGTTTCTATATTTTAGATTAAACTTCTTTTCCCCTGATGTTGTAAAAGATTTTTCACTATCAATAGTGAAAGTAGGTTGCGTAATATTGTTCAATTTGTTCTTCAACAAATTAATACGCTCATAATTGGGAAATGCAGTAATTGTTTTTTGAAGCAAACTGTACAACTCCTTTGTTTCAGGTTTGCTTGTCAGATCTTCTTCATTCATAAAAGGTCCTATGTTGGTAGTTTTATAAAAACTCAACATTTCGTTTACAATCTCCACGCTGAAATCTTTATCTTTCCATTGCTCATGCAGTTGTTGAATAGCATCAAAAGCATATAGCTTGTAAGCACTATTCAAACGTCTCAGGAAATTTAATTTATCCAACTCCACCAACACAACTGATCGCTGCAAGTTGCGACTTTGCAAAGATGAGAGCAACTTCTGATAAACAACCAACACCTGCAAATTATAATTGGAAGAGTCAGGTTCAATTGACAGTTGCACAAACTCGTTAGCAGGTGCAAACAAATCTTTCTTTTCAATACCCGTCTTACTAAGCGAACGACTCAAATCCTGGTCTTCATCTACTTTTTTCAGGACATCCAGTGCACGCAATGCCAAGAAATCGAACATGGAAGGATAGAATTGCCTGGAATCTTTTCCTAAATTGACTACTACTGCAT
>DATERO010000028.1:0-8793 GCA_035271465.1 Dysgonamonadaceae bacterium
GTCTATATATAGACCTTGCACCTTGCACCTTAGGTATATGTTTGATTTACAGTATAGTTGTATATTCAAAAAAAAGTATTATATTTGAACCTGAGTTACATGCAGACAAAAGGTAGACATAACATACAGGATTGCATCGACTTTGATATTTCCCAAATCGTACACCATAGTTTATAAAAAAAGGTAAGCGATTATATTTGAACAGTTTATAGAGTAGGGTTCATTTCCCTCCAGCTCCACAATCAACACTGATGTTCAATGCTTTATAAGGTTTATACTCAATTTTACACCAAAGAGTGTGAGGTTGGGTGTTTTTGTGGATATAAGAGCAAAATGGGACATTGCTTACTTTATTTAACAGAAAGATAAGATGGATAAAAGACAATTCTCTACACCTGTAAAATATTAACGAGGATAAAATAGTGAGGTCTGTTATCCACGTTGTGCAGATATGCACAACAAAATTCATATTCTTGTGCACATAACAATGATATGCATACGAAAGGGCACTTTCTTGTGCACGTTGAAAAATGAAATTAGTTTAAAATATTTCTTTATTGTATACTACGACTATACAATATAGACAATATATGAACTAGAGTGATGGCTTATCAATATTATACGAGCTGTAGGATCTTTTTTTTAATCATATAGTTTTTAATTTATGAAAATAATGAATTCTCTTAAAAATAGAGCCATAAAAAAACAGTGTAGAATTAACACATCAAATAAGTAGTAATTTTAAAAATCAGTTAGCTTTATCTGATGTGTTACTTTTGAATTTAAATGCAATTACACTTGATTTTCAGATCCTTTTTTCTTCAATTGCAATACATTTCATCTATACTTCGTGTCCATTTACAATAATTTCAAAACGTTCTATTGCCTACCATCTTCCCACTACTCCAATATCTGTACCATCTCTCCATCCCCACCATTGATTCACTACAATCGCAAGTCAATCAGCCTATTATAACTTTCCGTTCACTTCATTCACAACAGTTCTTAGCCACTATCACACACCCATCACTCCAATTACAAGATAGATCAGATTGCACTGCATCAGCAATCTAACTTGACCTATCCAGGTACATTGCAAATGCCTTTTCAGCACTATTTCGCTCATGTAGGTTTTATTGCTCTGCAAAGGCAGAGTGAAAAAACCCAGGTGAGTGAAGTTGCTCTGATATGCCAATTAGACTTCACCTGATTGGGTGAATTACAACTGCCGTGACAGAGCTCTTTGACTTGTGGTGCAATTGGAGTAACCGCACAGTGGTTATGGTGAAAAACTTATGTGAAATGTGTAAACGTAGTCTCATCATGACAATTTGATTTTTTGATGAGAGTGATTACAATCTGAGTGTAACTTTAATCTATTGTAGTTTAAGTGCTCTAGTTGTCTGAGTGAATGAAAATATTTGCAATTTGAGTGTTGGGAGAGCGAGGGCAAGCATAAACTGTTGCAATTTTGCACTTCACTGAATCAAAACACAATAAATGACAATAAATAGGGTGCAATTATCGATCGTTTTGCTTTATAATGTCAAGTTTATTTTGTAACTTTATAAGAGAGTTAGTTAGTTAATACCATATTTTTATATTTAAAACACAATCTTGATAAAAATGAAAAAATTACACGTTAACTTCATGAAGGATCTACGAAACCATGAATTTGTAGAGCTGTACAACCTTATCATCAATTACATTGAAAAGCAACAGGTGGATGATGCCAATATCACAACTGCATTTGAGAGGGTGAAGTGTCACCGAAAGAAGCTGCAAAACATGCAAAAGCGTAAGCGCAGTAGTTTCTCTATCGAGAATAAAGAGTTGACCCGCATGCGTAACGATTACCTAATGTCGTTGCGACTGAGGGTTAAATCATTTTTGTTATCGCCAATTGTGGCCGAACGTAATGCTGCAAATCTTATTCAATTTGTATTGAAGCCATATGGTAAAGAGTTTTATGTAGCAACTATTCTTCCGCAAACAAGGTTGGCAAACGATTTGGAGAATAACATTAATGAAAGCAGTGACTTCAAAGACGCAGTTTCGTTATTGGGGCTGAATGAGTTGATGGATACCATTTTTGACCTCACGATGGAGATAATGATAAATTATAACTTGCGGGTTTTTGAGACTGGCGAAACTAAAAGCAAAAGAAGTGGCGTGAAAAAAGCGGCTTATCGCGATATGAAAATAATGGCTGATGCTATTAACTTTATGGCCGTTATCAATGAGCAGGACGAAGAGAAGATGGCCATTGTTGAGGAGCTGGTTTATTACATTGATGGCATACTGAAAGATTTTCGCACTGCAATGCGGTCGCGCAACACAAAAAGGAAAAACAGGAAAGCTGTGGCAACCGCTATGATGAAGCTGGCAAGCATAAAGCGAGAAGAGCGGAAATTACTGCCAGTTGGAGTAGGGGATAATGAAAAGGATCTTGCTACAGACTCAGGGGCCGCTCATTCGTCAGACTCAAAGAGTATGTTTTATAAAAAGTTGGAAAGTGCACCAGCAATAGATGATGAGTTAGTTATGAATTACACCGATCCCGAGCGATTATACGTTGTGGCTCCAACAATAAGACCACCCGAAAGGATTAGCGCATCAGTGGTAAAGCTTTGATGAGAGCTAAGTTCAACTTTCAATAATTCAAAAATAGATGAAAAGATTAATCGTATTTGATCTAGATGGGACACTTGCTGAAAGTAAATCATCTCTCGACCCGGAGATGGCATCATTGCTACATGATCTTCTTGGAATTATTAAAGTTGCAGTTATTTCAGGTGGTGGTTGGGGTCAATATAAAAAACAGTTGCTTTCGAATCTTCCAGATGATGAGAGTTTAAAATCTCTCTCATTACTCCCAACTTGTGGCACTAAATTTTATAAGTATTCAAATGGATGGAAAAAAATATACTCAGAGGATTTCTCTGATGATCAAAAGAAGAAAATAATAAGCTCCTTAAATAAAGCAATTAGAGAGTTAGATTTCAATGTTGAGAAAACTTGGGGTAAGACTATTGAGGACCGTGGAAGCCAGATTACATATTCAGCACTGGGACAGATAGCACCAATTGATGAAAAGAAAAAATGGGATTCTGATTTCAAAAAGCGCAAAAAGATAAAAGCAATTCTAGATGTGAGCATCCCTGAGTTTTCAGTACGTCTCGGTGGAACTACATCAGTAGATGTGACAAAACCAGGAATAGATAAAGCTTATGGTATTCATAAACTAAGAGACCATCTTGGTATATCATTAGATGAAATGATATTTGTAGGCGATGCTTTGTTCCCAGGGGGGAACGATTATCCTGCCAAAGAAGCAGGTGTTCTATCAATTAAGGTACGCGACCCGAATGAATCAAAACGTGTCATTGAAACTATTATTGCTTGTTATGATGGGATGCAAAATATAAGCAGCGAATCGAAGAAAAACAATAATTGAAATGAAGTTGCAACGTTTGGGACTAATAATGCAACCAGAATCTGGGAATCTTATGGAAGTGGAAGGTGTGCTAAATCCAGCCGCAATACGATGCCCTGATGGTAATTTATATCTATTCCCTAGACTTGTTGGAAAAAAAAATTACTCTCGCATTGGCATTGCTAAAGTTAAGTTTAATGATGATGGTGACCCTATTGATGCAGAAAGAATGGGTATTGCTTTAGAACCTGAAGCCGAATATGAGTTGCGATCGGATGGAAGTGGTGGTTGTGAGGATGCACGAGTTACATATTTTGAACCACTGAAACGCTATATAATGACTTATACAGCACTTTCACCAAAAGGTCCACGTATTGCATTGGCAATATCTCAAGATTTGTTTGAATGGAAACGTATTGGTCTTGCAAGATTTGAATCGTTTTTAGGAATAGATTTTGCGAATGTTGATAATAAGGATGCAATTCTTTTTCCTCTTGCCATACCTAATCATAAAGGTAAAATGCAAATAGCCATTTTACATCGACCTCTTTTTCAAGGCAGTCGGCCCGAGGAGGTAGTTTATCAACCTAAATCAAGAATTGTTGATATTGAACATGAAAGCATTTGGATTTCGTATTGTCCTATTCCTAAGGATATTTCGAAATTTGAAAATTTGGGTCTGTTTAATTCTCATCATCGACTTGCTACACCAGTTTCGTCATGGGAGCGGCTTAAAATTGGTGGTGGCACTCCTCCAATTCTAACTAGATTTGGATGGTTAATACTTTATCATGGGGTTAGTTTGATTGAGAGTAATGCAAATAACAAAAACAAACTTCGATATTCGGCGGGAGTAATGATTCTATCTAAGGATCACCCGCAACATATACACTTCAGATCGATACATCCAGTGTTAACACCAGAATCAGAAGAAGAACGATTGGGCACAGTTTCTAATGTGGTATTCCCAACAGGCATTGATCAGCGTAATGATCTTGGGCTTCCTGATAGATTCGATATTTATTACGGTATGGCAGACAGTAGCATTGGTGTAGCTCGTCTTAATCTACCTGAAATATTGCCTAAAGAAGGGGTTGCTGATGCTCCAAATAAGAAAGTATAATAAATGTACTGTTCTACTTACTTTTTCTCTTTCATCATAAATCTATCGTATAAGAATAAAGCAATTACAGAAACTAACCCTAAAGCCAATATCACATACCACATATTGCCTGGATGATAAACATCCCAAAGATAATTGGTTAGCTCACGAGGAGACATTCCCATCTCAACTGCAGCACTGTCAAAGTAATCGTTTTGTGATAGTGTTTCAGAGATTTCTAACCCTCTTTTAGCCACCTCTTGTTTCACAAAACTATTCTTGTCAGAAAGACTTTCGTAAACTCCTCCTGAAATAAATCCTGCAAATAGGTTTCCTAAAAACACAGGGATAAAAGAATATCCCATGTACAGCGCTTTTTTGTCGGATGGAGCTATACGTCCAATGTATTCTGTAATCTTAGGAGAACCCGCCATTTCTCCCAAAGCAAATATAAGAATTGCTGCAAGGGTAAACATAACGTTTTGTGTAACCAAGGTTAATGCCATACCTATAGAGCATACAAGAAATCCCGCCGTCATTGTCTTCAATGGTTTATACCGCATCACAAAACTTGAGACAATAATCTGAAAGATAATGATAAACATGGCATCTGCATTGGTAATAAATTCTGCCTCCATCTGTCCATCACTTGTGCCATAATTCTCACTAAAGAATGGTAGATATTGATGGAAGAAATCGAAAATAACAGATGTATCTACCCACTGTGCGATGAATACAGGGAGAGTGAAAAACAGTTGATTGTACATTGTCCAAAATCCAGCAACTATGAAAAGAAAAACAACAAATTTCTTATCTTTTAGAACTTGTCCAATATTGACAAAAACATTTTTTAGAGATGCTCCCAGACTCTCTATTGTTACAACACGTTCGGGCTCTTTGTAAAAGAATAGAAGAATAAAGTTTAATGCTACAATACCTGCTGAAATATAGAATACAAAACTGTATCCAGCATCTTTAAATAGTAGTGTAACCATTGGTCCGATAAATGCTCCGATATTTACCATCATGTAAAATATACCAAAACCAATGGAGGCTGTTTCGTCTGTAGTTGTTTTGGCAATTGTAGCAGAGATTACTGGTTTGAAGAGTGCTGCACCTACTGCTAGATATAAAAATATGGCAAACACTCCCCAAAAGGAATCAAACATTGGCAATGCGATAAAAGCAGTAGTGTAGATAATAAAGGATGCAAACAGTACTTTTTTGTAACCATATTTATCAGCAATAGAGCCAGTGAGAATAGGGAGAAAATAGAGAAACGCCGTACCAATTCCCATTATATGCCCCTTCTCAGCTTGAGATAGTTCTAATCCTCCCAAATCAGAAGAGCCTGTCAAATAGTTGGCAAATAGCATAAAAAATCCATACCAAGCCCAACGCTCAAAAAGTTCAATACTGTTAGCTACCCAGAAAGTTTTAGGGAACTTCTTAAATGTTTTTCCTACCCCCATATTCTAAACGGTTTTTGTATTATAGTTTGTTTTTGATTTTAATTCATTTTGCTGTAAAAGGTGCTGTAATTTGCAGTTGATGTAGTGCAATATAAGAAGTTAGCCAAAACTACTCCTTTTCAATTACCAGGCGTGAAAGAGCTTTGGGATAACCGCGTAATTCAGCTAATTCTGCAGCTAATTTTTCAATATCTTCTTTTGGAATACTATCTAATATTGAATTATGATTAGCTTTGTCGGGAATTGACTTAATAATTTGTTCTTCTATCATTCTGTCTATTATGTGATTGGCTACAGTAAGTGCAGATGAGGCTTTTACAATTTCGCTACGTGCATAAAACCTTGTTGGGAAACTAACTTCACCCACTCTTAGACTGATATCACTACCTGGTATCTGCTGTGCACCATACAATGGAGGTCCACCAACAGTTGCTGTTTCAAATGAAGGTACAAACTTAGCAACATAATTAATCGCATTGTCAGTTCTTTTCTTAATTTCATCTTCTTGCCAACCATGCTTTATCATTTTTTCAATATCTTCACTGAATTCTGGTTGTGCAACACTTTCTTTGCTTGTCACCAACCCATTTTTGAACAGTGTGATTTGATCTGTCATTCCATGAATTTGGTAATAGTCATCGCAATAGGGAGTCAATTGAGCCATGCCATGTGAGGTTGCACGTTCACCATGAAAAACAAGTTCAGGTATTAATCCAGGTATTGGTTGCCACTTAGAAATATATGCAGCCTTAAATTCGATTAGACGCTCTTCAGTCAGATGTAATGTATCATCAAAACTACCTGTTCTAAACCCACTTGCATTCACTAAGTAATTGACTTTGTATATTGCATTTTTTGTGTTTATTTCCCAATTGTAACCTAAGCCCTGATTACGCACATCCTTAATATTCTCAACTTCAGTATTTAATTTAAAAGTGCACTTATCGGCTTTGTTTAAAGCTAACTGAGCTTGAGCACCTAATTTGAAAAAGTTCCATCCATATTCTTGAACCAAGAAGAGAGGCATTTTCAATTGACTATAGTCAATTAGTTTAATAGCATTTGTTATCCATTCATTTGGAGAGTTTGGACGTTTTGTAAATGGCTGTTTTGCCAGTACTTCTATATCTTCTTCACTATAAACTTTATAATAATCGTCTGAGTCACCTAATATTGCATTAGATGGATCTTCTTCAATTAATTCTTTATAGTATTCAACTAACATGATCAATCGCGCTTTAATGCGATCTATTTGATAATTCTCCTTTTTGGGAACAGTTATCAATGTAGGTCTTTTATCGATGGATAAAGGAAAAAGACGTGCTATCTCTATCGACTGTTTCATCAAAATTTTACACTGCTCGTCTGAAATGTCAGGATATAGATTGCCACCAGCGTGAAGATGACAAAAAGGAGGACCATTGACCACGCTTTTTTTCTCTTCTAACAAAACATGATCTATCCCTAATTCGGCTAATTGCAATGCTATGACAACACCTGAAACTCCTGCTCCTATTATTCCAACATTGAATACTTCATTCATTTTAAAATAGTCCTTCTAGTTCTTTGAAATTATCTATTACTTTGGTTGGTTTATACTCTGAAATGTGTTCGTTATAGTTATACCCGTAGCTCACTCCAATACTTTTCATATTTGCATTTTTAGCTGCAAGTATATCGTTTTTAGAATCACCAATCATTATGCACTTTTCTACATCTATATTCATCTTATCTGCTATATACAGTAAGGGTGCTGCATCTGGTTTTTTCTGTGACAAAGAATCTCCACCAACCCATGATTTAAAGAATCTTTTTATCAACAGTGTGTCTAAAATTGGCTCAATAAACTCAAATGGTTTATTAGTAACTATAGTCATGACATAACCTTTTTCATCAAGATATTGTAATGTTTCCAGAACTCCTGGGTACAAATACGTTTTATCGCATACAACAGCTCTGTAGGCTGATGAATAAAAAGTAAGCGCTTCTTCAAACAACTCTTTAGAAACCTCTTTTGGTTGCATTGTATATTCCAAGGCTCGTTCTACAAGTCTTTTTACTCCATTGCCTACAAAAGGAGTAACCTCATCTATTGTTAAGGGTTTAAAGTCGAAATTTATTAGCGTGTTATTTACAGCCTGTGTAAGATCGGGGATACTGTCTATCAGTGTCCCATCGAAATCAAAAATAATAAGTTGTTTGTTTTTAAAATCCACAATCGTTAGTTTTTATACAAAGATGCGGAATTTTTAAGTATTAATGGATTAGAGAGCAAATAATCTACTATTTATCAGTGGTTAAATAACATAAATCTACTTAACTTCTTCTTCTAAATTCTGAGCAAACCACCGCAGTAGCAACAGCGACATTTAAAGATTCGGAGGTGATGCTACTGTTTGAGAAGTTCGGAATATATAGTCTATTAGTTATCAACTTTTCTATCTCGGGTCGTATTCCCTTTCCTTCATTCCCCATTACTATTAACCCTTTATTTGATAGTTGTTGCTGGTATATATCTTCACCATCTAAAAAAGTCCCATAAACTGGAGAGTTCTGTTGAGCGATGATATCTGATATATTTGTATAATGTATTTTGACTCTCGATAATGCACCCATAGTGGCTTGTACAGTTTTTGTATTATATACATCTACTGTGTCAATACTGCAAAATATGTTTTCAATACCAAACCAATCTGCTATGCGGATGATTGTTCCTAAATTACCAGGATCTTGTATTCCATCCAATACGAGGTTCAATTTATTCAAATACTCTGTCTTTGAAT
>DATERO010000029.1:0-12410 GCA_035271465.1 Dysgonamonadaceae bacterium
CACTGGTCCAAACATGTCGGGTAAGTCAGCACTACTCAGACAAACAGCTCTTATAACAATTATGGCACAAATGGGAAGTTTCGTTCCTGCAGAGTATGCTAAGATTGGATTAGTGGATAAAATATTTACACGAGTTGGAGCATCCGACAATATTTCGTTGGGTGAATCAACTTTTATGGTGGAGATGAACGAGGCTGCCAATATCTTAAACAACATATCTAAACGGAGTCTTGTACTTTTTGATGAATTGGGCCGTGGTACAAGTACATATGATGGAATATCTATCGCATGGTCGATTGTAGAGTATATACACGAAAACCCTAAAGCACGCGCCAAAACTCTTTTTGCAACGCACTATCACGAACTAAACGAAATGGAGAAATCGTTTAAGCGTATAAAAAATTACAATGTCTCTGTAAAGGAGTTTGATAATAAGATTATTTTCTTGCGAAAATTAACGCCTGGTGGAAGTGAACACAGCTTTGGTATTCACGTTGCGCAAATGGCGGGCATGCCGCCAAGTATCACGCAGCGTGCTGAATCTATCTTAAAAGAGATGGAACAGCACAATCGTAAAAAAGGAATTGCCAAACCTCTTACAGAAATAGTGGAAAATAGAGAAGGTTTTCAATTGAGTTTCTTTCAATTGGATGACCCCGTATTAAGTCAAGTGCGAGATGAAATTGCAAACCTAGATGTAAACAATCTCACGCCTGTAGATGCATTGAACAAATTGAATGAAATTAAGAAAATAATCAAAGGAAAATAATTAGAATAATAGTTCACTTAATCTTTATAGTTGGATATGATTTACGGGGAGAATATTATAGACAAAAAACACATGAGGGGATCGGTTGAAGTAATTTGCGGGTCGATGTTTTCAGGGAAAACAGAAGAGTTACTGCGCCGTTTAAAACGAGTCAAAATTGCCAAGCAAACAGTTGAGATATTCAAACCTGTAATCGACGTGCGTTTCTCTGCAGAAGAAGTAGTTTCTCACGATAGAAATTCCATTATTTCCACCCCTGTAGATCATTCCAGCAATATTATGTTGCTTTCCTCTGGAACAGATGTGGTAGGAATTGATGAGGCTCAGTTTTTTGATATGGGCCTAGTGAATGTTTGTCAACAACTGGCAGATCAGGGAGTGAGAGTGATTGTTGCAGGCTTAGACATGGATTTCAAGCGTGTCCCTTTTGGACCAATCCCAGCTCTCTGTGCCATTGCCGATGATGTAACTAAGGTGCATGCCATATGTGTTCGATGCGGAAGCTTAGCAAACTATTCTCATCGAATTGTTGCTGGCGAGAAACAAGTGATGTTGGGTGAAATGGAAGAATACATACCGCTATGTAGAGTTTGCTATAATAAAGAGACTGCAAAATGAATATAAACACATTCTTTTACTTAGTGTCTGAATCGTGCAAAACGTACTTTATTGAGCATAAAAAAAGAGCAACTCATGTGAGCAACTCTTTTTTGTTTGTTCTGTTCGTAAGTATTATTTTCTAATACCGACTTCCTTAATAATGTTTCTATATCTTTCAATATCTACATCAATTAGGTAGTCTAATAAACGACGACGTTTACCAACTAAAATCTTCAACGAACGTTCTGTGTTATAATCTTTCTGATTTGACTTCAAGTGTTCAGTCAAATGCGAAATACGGTATGAAAACAATGCTATCTGCGCTTCAGGTGAGCCAGTATCAGTGTTGGACGTTCCGTACTTTGCAAAGATTTCCTTCTTTTTTTCTGAATCTAAGTACATAAAATTTTAAATTTTAATTAACATTCGAGTGCAAAGATACTATATCTTTCCAACTTAGACGTATATTTGAGAAAAAGATTAATCCCGACGTTGGAGTTTGTCACTTAGCTTCTTTATAGCATTAGTAATTTCTTTATCAGGTTCAATTACAGTGTAGTCACCCCAAAACTCAGGGTTTATAAAGTGCTCCACCTTTTCAGCAATTACGTCACTTGAGCGTATTCGCTCTTTACGAGCAAACCTTTGCACGGGTTCTTCATATCTGTCTGTTACAGCTATTTCTGAAAAAATTGTATAGGTAGATGCAAATAGCCCAAAGAAACGTTGTTTCCATCTTACTCTAAACTTTACAGCTGTACTGCTATAGTTGAAATACCATTTACCATCATTCTCAACATATTCAACAATGTAAGAAGCACTTTCAGCCGTAACGCGCATAGAGGATGGTTTTCTTCTAATAAAGATATTTGCTGCATCTTTTTGATCTTCTACATTCATATTGAATTCAACTCGTTTGAACGCCAATGATTCAACATCAAGATATATTGTTCCACGAAAAAGAATATCTTGTATGCCAGGAAATGGTTGAAACTTAATAACATAGTGTGGTCGATTATCCATTGTGATTATGTTCTCAATATTGAAAACATACTCATCGGCATTTTCGCCGAAAACAAACTCGGGATGTTTAGCTAAGTCAAGTAACAGTGCATCACTTATACCGCCTTGAAACTTCATGAATATGGTGTCATTCGGATTAATATCGGTCGCTTTTCTACCAATATAAATACGTGCTTGATCATCACGATATGACTTGTATGATTCTTTATAAACATCTAAAACAGCTTCAACCAGTGATATATAATTAGAGCCTTTTTTTATAGATTCTCTATAGAACGCAACCATCATATTGGGGTCGTTCTCATAGTTCCTATTTACCAAAGATAGGGCTTCTCTCACCAGCTTAGTTCCATCTCCCGACACCACTTCAATCTCACTCAAGTGAATTGAACCTGCCTTCATCCTTAAGATATTATCTTCTTTATCAATAAGTGTAATTACAGGAGTGGCGAGATTAATGTATCCTAGATACTGAACCTTTAATTGATAATTTCGTGCGGATATGGGAATACGTAAAGTGAAAAACCCTTCTTTATTGGATACAGTAGAGATGTTAGTGTTGTTGATAGTTATGCTTGCGTATTCTAACGGTTTTCCAGAGTCATCATCAATCACTCTTCCTTTGACTGATACAGTGTTCTCAGCACGTTCCTGTGCAACAGATGCAGATGTATTACAAAGCAGTATGCACAATAGTGCGATAAAGGTATATGTTGTGATCTTCATTTTAGTTGTATATTTACATAAGTGGAAATATTTATAATATAACAAATTAAACATTTGAATGTTTATAAGATAATGGATTTGTGATAATTGGGTTAATAAATTATGACCCTATTCACTAAATTATAATGGACTAAAACAGAATCTTTGTTTATCTCTTTTATATTTAAAGTGATTAGAAAGAAAGTTTGTTGCTTTTAATGTTTAAATTTGTCTGTTAATAGACATTTCAGAGATGACACATAGATACGACTTTCTTGTTATTGGTTCAGGGATTGCAGGCATGAGTTTTGCCCTTAAAGTGGCAGCACATGGAAAAGTTGCAATAATAACAAAAAACTTATTGGAAGATAGCAATACATTTTATGCACAAGGTGGTATAGCATCTGTAAGTAATGTGTTAGACAATTTTGAGAAACACATAACGGATACCTGCATTGCGGGTGCAGGTATTTGCAACAAGAAAACTGTAGAAAAAGTTATACGTGATGCTCCTAAACAAATTAGAGAGCTCATTAATTGGGGGGTGAATTTTGATAAAAATGACAAAGGCGATTACGACCTTCACAAAGAAGGAGGACACTCCGAGTCGCGTATACTACACCACAAAGACAGCACAGGAGCAGAAATACAAACAAGTCTTATTGCTGCAGTAAAGAGACACCCAAATATAGATCTGTTCGATTATCATTTTGCAATAGAAATTCTTACCCAACATCATTTAAACCAAATCATAACAAGTAAGACTCCTAATATTGAGTGTTATGGTGCTTATGTTTTAAATCAAAAAACAAATGAAATAGAAAAGTTTCTGTCGCGCATAACTATGATGGCTACTGGGGGTATTGGTTCTATCTATCAGACTACAACTAATCCACTTGTCGCAACAGGTGACGGAGTAGCAATGGTTGCTCGAGCAAAAGGCAAGATTAAAGATATGGAGTTCGTACAATTTCATCCTACTGCATTTTTTCATCCACATGAGCGTCCTTCTTTTTTAATCACAGAAGCACTAAGAGGGTATGGGGGGGTACTGCGAACAATGGATGGAAAAGAATTCATGCAGAACTACGACTCTCGTCTGTCATTAGCGCCCCGTGATATTGTAGCTCGTGCTATTGACACAGAAATGAAAAATAGAGGCGACGACTATGTTTATTTAGATATCACTCACAAAAATGCGAAAGAAACTAAAAACGATTTTCCTACAATTTATAAAAAGTGTATGTCTTATGGAATTGATATAGCGAAAGAGTATATTCCTGTAGCTCCTGCAGCACATTATAGTTGTGGCGGTATTGAAGTAGATTTAAATGCACAATCAAGCATCCATAGGCTCTATGCAAATGGCGAATGTGCTTGTACTGGTTTGCACGGAGCAAATAGACTAGCATCTAATTCGCTCATTGAAGCAGTTGTTTTTGCTGATGCAGCAGCAAAACATGTATTGTCTGTTTTTGATAACTATAGTTTAAAAGAGAGTATCCCTAATTGGAATGGTGAGGGCACGACTTTACCTGAAGAGATGGTGCTCATAACTCAAACAGAAAAAGAAGTTTCGCAAATTATGTCTTCATATGTTGGTATTGTTCGTTCAAACCTTAGGTTACAACGTGCATTAACCAGATTAAATATACTTTACAGAGAAACTGAAGATCTTTTTCAGGAATCAGTTGTTTCACGCGATATTTGTGAGCTGCGCAATATTATAAAGGTAAGCTATGAAGTTATTAAGCATGCTATGAAACGGAAAGAAAGTCGTGGACTACATTACAACGTTGATTATCCTGAACGAAATATTCTTAATAAAGAAGAAAAACTATGAAAAGTCAAACCATTAATATTAAAGGCAATTTAATTGATTTAGCAACCCCGCTAGTTATGGGAATTGTGAATGTTACACCTGATTCTTTTTATAGTGGTAGCCGCAAACAGTCTGAGAAAGAGATAGTAGAAAGAGTGCAACAAATAATAAACGAAGGAGGAACAATTATAGACATTGGCGGACAATCCACTGCACCCTCATCTACTTTGCACACCGTTGAGGAGGAATTAGAAAGAATCCAACCAGCATTATCAATCATCCAACGCGAATTTCCAGATGCTGTGTTATCCATCGATACATTTTACTCTGAAGTAGCTAAAAAAGCTGTAGAGAAATATGGGGTAGCAATAATTAATGATATATCGGGAGGGCAAATTGATGAGAAAATGTTTACAACTGTGGCAGAGCTAAATGTTCCTTACGTTCTTATGCACATGAGAGGTTTGCCACAAACAATGCAGCAGTTTACTACTTATGATAACTTTATAGAAGACATTATATTTTACTTTTCCGAAAAAATTGCGCATCTTAATGGTCTTGGAGTAAATGACATTATAGTTGACCCTGGGTTTGGGTTTAGCAAAACATTGAAACAGAACTACGAGCTGATGGCGCATCTAAAATATCTTGATATTTTTGAAACCCCATTGATGGTGGGAGTGTCTCGCAAGTCGATGACCTACAGGCTGTTGGAAGCAGATGTAGATAGCAGTCTAAATGGTACAACCATTCTAAATACATATGCTTTAGAATCGGGAGCTAACATTTTACGGGTACATGATATTAAACAGGCAGTAGAGTGTGTAAAGATAATCTCACAGTTGAATAAGTATAGATCTCAATAATTATAAAAAATAAATACACTACAAGCATATGCTCGAACATTTTGGAATAAAAGATTTAATAGACATCTTGCTGGTAGCACTATTGATGTACTACTCCTACCGATTAGTTAAAATATCGGGTACAAAACCTCTGTTTATTGGCATTGCATCTTTTTTGATGCTTTGGATATTAGTTTCTCAAGTCTTTCAAATGAGCTTGTTAGGGGCAATCTTAGACAAGTTTGTGAGTGTTGGTTTTTTCCTGCTAATCATTCTGTTTCAAGATGAAATTAGACGCTTTCTCATGTCCTTAGGTCCTCGCAAAGGCTGGAAGTTTATTTCGAGAATAATATTTCCTCAAGACAATAATGAAAAAGATATTTCACACATAACTCCTATTATCTTTGCCGTAATGAATATGGCAAAAGAGAAAGTTGGTGCTCTTATGGTAATTCAAGGAGACATTCAATTGGGACTTTATGAACAAACTGGAGAAATAATAAATGCTGATATTTCAACGCGACTGATTGAGAATATATTTTTTACAAATAGCCCTCTGCATGATGGTGCCATGATAATTGTAGGAAAACAAATAAGAGCAGCAGGATGTATATTGCCAGTGTCGCAAAATCCAAACATCCCTAAACATCTTGGATTAAGACATAGGGCAGGACTAGGGATATCGCAAGAGACTGATGCCAAGGTTATTATTGTTTCCGAAGAAAGAGGAAGAATAGCCTTTGCCCACCAAGGAAAGCTTAACATGAATATTTCGCCTGAAGACTTGCAAGAGTTTTTAGTAGCCGAATAATGGAGTTACAACAAACAAAATGATATTAAAACGTTTATCAATACTCAATTATAAAAACTTGACTGAGGTTGAACTCAATCTGTCTCCAAAAATAAATTGTTTTTTGGGAGACAATGGTATGGGTAAAACTAACTTGTTGGATGCCGTTTACTACCTCTCATTTTGCAAAAGTCATTCAAATCCTATCGACTCTCAAGTAATAAATCACGATGCAGATATCTGTATGATTAAAGGTTTATATGAGTTTAAGAATGGAAAAGAAGAGGAGATTTCCTGTGCATTAAAACGTCGTCAGAAAAAACAATTTAAACGAAATAAAAAACAATACGAAAAACTATCTGCACATATTGGATTTATACCTTTGGTAATGATTTCACCAGCTGACAACGAATTAATAATGGGAGGTAGTGAAGAGCGACGTCTGTTTATGGATGTGGGTATATCGCAATTTGACAAACCTTATCTTCAGTCGCTGGTTAGGTATAATAACGCATTGCAACAACGAAACGCTTTGCTTAAACAAGACAATATTGATTTAAGTCTATTAGAGTTATGGGAAGAGACAATGATTGAAGAGGGTGTTGCAATTTACAAAAGACGAAAAGCCTTTATTGAAGAGCTAACTCCAATCTTTCATGATTTCTATACAATAATTAGTCAATCGAAAGAAAATGTTTCGCTAGAATATTCTTCTCAGCTAAAGAGTAGCAGTTTTAAAGAACGTCTTTTGGACGCGCGTAAACGTGACATGATACTTGGCCATACAACTGTTGGTATTCATAGAGACGAATTAGAGATGCTTATTGATGGTTATCCTATAAAGAAGGATGGTTCACAGGGACAAAAGAAAACATATTTTGTTTCTCTCAAGTTGGCACAATTTCAATTTCTATCTAACATGAGTAATACTAAACCAATACTTGTTTTGGATGATATTTTTGACCGTTTAGACGAGGAACGAGTAAAAGAAATTATCAGACTTGTATCGGATGATGATTTCGGTCAAATATTCATTTCAGATACGAATCGTCAATCCTTGGATCGAATCTTAAAGCCTTTCGATAACAACTTTCACCTTTACTCAGTTTTAGAGGGTGAGATTGAACCACTGAATAATTAGTTAGAAGATAAAAACATAAAATTGTCACTTTAGAATAATGATTAAACGCGATGCACAAGACTTAGGAAGTATTCTGAAAGAAATAATGGAGGAAAACACGTTGTTAAGATCAAGGATTGCCGAACATCGAGTACTTCGCGCATGGAGAGAAATATTGGGTAAAGGGGTAAATAAATACACGTCAAATTTATATTTCAAACGTGGTGTACTGTTTGTTCATCTAAATTCATCTGTTTTACGTGCAGAACTAATGATGAACAAAAAAAGCTTGATTGAAAAATTGAATGAATATGCAGGGATGGATATAATTCGGGATATTGTGTTGAGATGAAAAATGTTATCTTTTGTGGAGTGTTTGAGATTAAATTTATACAACCACTGAAATCACACACTTTCTCAGTTGAGGATACCACTACCTTGATAAACTGCAACTAACTTATAGATACTTTGAAAATACGCATAGCCTGACTTCTATTAAACACGATTCAAAGTATTTATTTAATTCAGGTTATAACTACATATATACTTTTTATAAGTTTATACCTGAGCTAGTGTCTTAAGTTTTATTTTTATATTTTTCGTGGTAGTTAATACTTTAATGAGTAGTTTTGCGAGTCATAACGATTCTGCGCCAAAGCTTATAGATGAAACACCTTTTAATCAGTATAATATTACTCATATCATTCATTATGAATGTTTCTACCTCTGTCTCACAGACTGAGGCCATCAAAGGTGACTCATTGCTTATTAATGAATCGCAACAACCCTTAGATTTGAATCCCTCCGATACACTGAAAAATGACACGTTTCTAATAAATGCATCAGACACTGTTCCTAAGAAGAAAGAAACCCTTGAAAGCAAAGTAAATTATACAGCCCAAGACTCTATTGTATTTACTAAAGGCAATATGGGCTATCTATATGGAGATGCTGATGTAAAGTACCAAGATATAGCAATCAAAGGTGAAAAAATAACCATGAGTATGGACAGTAGTCTTATTGGAGCAACTTTTGGAGTAGACTCACTTGGGAAAGAGTATGGTTATCCAATATTTGATGATAAAGGGACACAGTATGAGATGAAAAATGTACGATATAACTTTAAGACTGAAAAAGCATTTATTTCAAATATCGTTACAGAACAGGGTGAAGGATACATAGTAGCAAAAGAGGCAAAAAAGAATGACGATAATTCTTTCTATATGTTGAATGCCAAATACACTACTTGCGACCTACATGATCACCCTCATTTCTATCTTAACCTATCAAAAGCCAAGGTAAGACCGGGCGAGGATGTTGTTACTGGCCCAGCCTGGCTAGTAGTTGCGGATGTTCCTTTATTCCCAATAGTACTGCCTTTTGCTTTTTTCCCTTTCAATGAAACATATTCTTCAGGAATTATTATGCCATCTTATGGAGACGAGATGGAACGTGGATTTTATTTACACAACGGCGGATACTATTTTGCTATAAGCGATTATTTTGATTTGTCTTTAACTGGAGAGATATATACTAAAGGAACATGGGGTGCTGGAGTTCAAACTAACTATAGAAAACGATATAAGTTCTCAGGAAACTTGAATGCTTATTATCTCAAAACTATATTGGGAGAAAAGGATATGCCTGATTACTCTGCTTCTACCGACTTTAGGGTTAGCTGGACTCATTCGCAAGATCCAAAGGCCAATATGTATCGCACACTTTCTGCAAGTGTGAATTATTCCACGAGTTCATACAACCAGCGTAATTTAAATAGTCGATATAGGCGTGAAGCCACAAATAACACTAAGAGTTCTACGGTAAATCTTACACAGCGATTTCCTGACTCTCCATGGAATTTATCAGCAACAGCGAGTGTAAATCAAGTTTCGCGAGATTCAACCATATCAGCTACTTTACCTAATATCTCTGCTAATATGAATCGCATCTATCCTTTCAAACGTAAGAATGCGATAGGTGATGAACGATGGTATGAAAAAATATCAATGAGCTACTCAGGTGAGTTCAGAAATTCAATTCATACAAAAGAGAGCGAATTCATGAAGGCTAATATCGTAAAAGACTGGCAGAATGGTATGCGTCATAGTATCCCAATAAGCGCAACTTTTTCTTTGTTTGATTACATTAATATATCTCCATCGTTTAACTACACTGAGCGATGGTATACTGGGAAAGAACTTCAAGAATGGGATCCGATTGCAAAGCGTCATGTAGTATCCGATACTATTTATGGATTCAACCGTGTGTACGATTTCAACACTTCTGTTAGTATAAATACAAAGTTATATGGAATGTATGTTCCATGGAAAATGTTTGGCGATAAAGTGCAAGCCATCAGACATGTATTCACTCCCAGTATTAGTATTGGATATCGACCCGATTTTGGCGCTCCACAATTTAATTTCTACGAAACTTATAGCTATCGCAATGAATATGGAGAAGATGTTGAACATACATATTCGCCTTATTCAAGCATGATGTTTGGTGCTCCATCTCGAGGAAAACAAGGAAATATTGGTTTTGATTTTAAGAATAATCTTGAAATGAAGATGCGTTCTGAGAACGACTCCACTGGTGCAAAGAAAATTAGTTTAATTGACGATTTAGGAATCAACTTTAGCTATAACATGATGGCAGACTCTTTGAAGTGGAGTATGGTTAACACCAACATGCGCCTTAAATTATCAAAATCTTACACACTTAGTCTTAACGCTACATGGGACCCCTACTTATATGAAGTAAACGAGAATGGTCGGCCCATCAAAGTTGATAAACTACGTGTTTTGAATGGAAAGGGTTTTGGGCGTTTATACAGCACAGGCACGTCATTTTCTTATTCAATCAATCAAGACACCTTTAGTAAATTATTTGGAGATAAAGATGATAAAAACAACAAAGATGATGTGCCAAATGGAAATATAGTTGATGATGGAACTATAGGAGGCGAACCAGAGTATGAAGATCCACGAAATCAACCCGAAAGCATGCTGAATCAAGAAGGTGACTCTCAAGAATTTGATAGGTATGGATATGCACGTACGAATGTCAATTGGAACTTATCCTTCAACTATTCACTTAGATATGGGTATGGCGATTTTGATACTAGTAAACTAGAGTATAAAGGTGAACTTACTCACAGTTTAGGTATAAGCGGCTCGTTGCAACCTACCAAGAATTGGAACTTCACGTTTAATACAGATTACAATTTTGATTTGAATAAGTTTACCTATGTGAACTGCACATTGACTCGCGACTTGCATTGCTGGAGTATGTCTGCAAGTTTTATACCAATTGGTCCATATAAATCGTATAATTTCATGATTCGAGCAAAATCATCTTTATTGCAAGATCTTAAATATGAGCAGCGTAGTTCTCAGTATGAAAACATGGAGTGGTATTAATATTATATTTTTACTGTTTTAAGAAAGTAATATAATCCGAATTCCAGTAAGTAACCTCTTTGTCTAAATCATCTATATTTCTTCCATACATTTTATTGAGAACTTCCCAAAACCTTACACTATGGTTTAGTTCTATGGTATGAGCAAGCTCGTGTAGAATTACGTACTCTATTAGTTCTTCAGGAAGCATTAACAAGAAAAGTGATAAGTTAATATTCTTCCTGCCTGTGCAACTTCCCCATCGATGTTTACTATTGTTTATTTTGACTTCTCGGACTGTCAAATTAAATTTTTTGGCATAGAAAAGAACTTTCTGTGGAAGTACTCGTTTAGCTTCATGACGAAGTGCCGTAACAATCATTTCTCTAATTATCTGTTGAATATTCTCTTTATATATGTCAAGATGAGGAGGAACATTAATTATGAGTATTCTCTTGTCCAATGTCATCTTTATATTAGTTTGTGAGATTGGACGCCGAGTTATAGATACGGAAAAGGTAAAAGTGCTGAAATTAGAGTTTTCATCAACTTTGATAATTTTTAATTGGGGTGCCGCTAAAATCTTAGGTTTTAATCTTTGAAAGATTGTCAAGATTTCATCTTTTGGCATTTTGCTAGGAACTGTTAGTTGAACATGGTTGTTCATTCTTCTCGCCAACACTCTTTTAGCACGACCGTGTTTTTTAATTAACACGTTACCTAAATCCTCGTCATAAAAATCATTCATGATGACAAAAATACATTATAAAATAGAATTAACGCTTCTTTTTTGTATATATTCAAATTACTGACAAACAATATTTATCTTTGTACGAAATTATAACGAAATAGTATGAAACTAATTGAATCGTTAGAAAGTGTAGGGCAATATGCTGCACTTATGAAAAAGACGCTTACTCTTCCAGACAGATTTAGGGAGTTTTTCAAGGAATTCTTCAAAGAGATGTATAAACTGGGGGTTAACTCTATATGGATAGTCATCATTATTTCATTTTTTATTGGAGCTGTTATGGTAGTTCAAATTGCTTTGAACGTTGCTTCTCCTTTGTTGCCGAGATTTACAGTAGGTGTTGTTTCCAGAGAAATTATTCTTTTGGAGTTCTCCTCTACAATAATGTGTTTGATATTAGCAGGAAAGGTAGGTTCAAATATAGCTTCTGAAGTTGGAACAATGCGTGTGACAGAACAAATAGATGCTTTAGAAATAATGGGTGTCAATTCAGCAAACTATTTAATTCTTCCAAAGGTTACGGCATTTGTTGCTTTCATGCCTGTATTAGTTATTTTCAGTATGTTTTTAGGAATGATCGGCGG
>DATERO010000030.1:0-2039 GCA_035271465.1 Dysgonamonadaceae bacterium
TTTATTATCCATTTGACAATTGAATCTTTTGAGAGTGTGTTTTATATTCCGTATTTCAATTTAAATATACCCTATAAAATAGCATTTTTATTTTGTATTTGCAATCCGTCCTTTTTTATTCTTTTTCATTGTTTGTTTTACAACTACATACACAATAAATAAAACAACCAATGCCAAAAATACGTAAGAGAGCTCATGACTATATTTGTTTATTAAATCTTGCTGACCGTGAAGGATGTATCCCAAAAAAGCAAGTATAGCGTTCCAAATGCCAGCACCAATAAAAGTGTAGAGCAAAAAGTTTGGTATATTCATTCGAGCCAATCCTGCAGGTATTGATATCAGTTGACGAATACCAGGCACTAGCCTTCCAACGAAGGTAGAGGTTTTTCCCCTTTTATTAAAATAAATCTCAGCTTCCATGATCTTTTCTTTACTAAGCAAAAGGAAGTGCCCTACCCTGCTATCTGCAAACTTGTAAACCAATGGGCGTCCCAGATATATGGCTAGAAAGTAATTAATAAGTGCTCCCAACATTGCTCCAATTGTGGCAAAGAGCACTACTAGAAATATATTAAGATGACTACCCGGTTGACTGGCAATGTATGCAGCTGGCGGAACAACTATTTCGGAAGGAAAAGGAATGAATGAACTCTCTACCGTCATCAAAACTGTGATTGTGGCATAATTCATATTCTGGTCATACCAAGCCTCTATTTTCTGCAACAAAGATTGCTCTGTCTTTTCTGGAACTACAATGTTTGAACTATCTGTAGTTTGAGCAAAAACAGCTGTCGTAATAAACAGTGTCAAAAATAATATTGAGAGTTTCTTCATTAGTGTTCTATAGATTACCAATCGGGAGTTGATATAAATATGATTTACTTAATACTTATTATTTTTGAAAAGCACCCTATTCTCACGTGCTTCATTCAGTCGAGTCAATAGTTTTTCGCGATCAAACTCAGCGTAACCAGTTTCATCGTTTACTATTATCAAGTTGAGCAAATCACGCAACTCATCATCAGAAAACTGACTCATAATTTCGTCGAATGGCTCTTTCGCGCCAATTTCAAATCGTAGAAATGCCAACCTTATTTTTGCAGTAGGAAAGTCAGCATTCAAGGAAACTAACAATTCTAAATACTCAGCAGATTTTTCATAGCTCCCTTGTTCTAGACTAATATTTGCAAGTTTGTTTAGGGTAAATTCATCGTCAGGAGAATCCAGCATCGCCAACATATAAGCGGACTCAGCAGTCTCGTAATCTTCGTTATGAATAGCAAGTTCGCCTTCTAATATATAATAATCGAATGAATCTTTGTCCTCTGCAGGAATTTTCTCAAATATCTCTTGCGCATCTTCATATCTTTCTTGATTTAAATATATGTGTGCACGTTTCAAAACAACTCCTTCCGAACCAAATCGCTTTTCTTTTTGATTAATCACATCCAGCATTTGATCATACTGCTCCATGATCTCATATCCCTCCAATAAAGAGTCGTATAAACTTTCATCATCTGGCGCATTACTCAAGCACTCTTTAAAAATTCTAATAGACTCCTCAACATTATCATTCAAATAATGAGAAAGCGCTTTCATTTTCAAAACATTTATATCATCATCATTTATTGTCAATGCAAAGTCATATGCCTCTATAGCCTTACTGTGATTCTGACTCATTGAGTATAATTTGCCTAAATTTACCCATGCATCAAATAAGTAAGGATCTATATCTAAGATGGAATTGTTCAACTCTATAGATTTCTCCATATTATTCAACATCTCGTATGAATAAGACAAATCAACCAAAACTTCCACATTTGAATCGTCTGCTTTGAGTGCTCTTTCTAACAGCATGATTGCTGTTTCGTATTTATCCGCGTCATTATATAAGTATCCAACTTCTGTAAGAAATGTATAGAGGTCTTCGTCATCCAATTCGCCTACATTTAAAATGACATTTAAAAGAGCATCTGCCTCTTCTGCTTTATCTAAGTTTAGCAAGCATTCAAATTTCACAATTAAAAAATCAACAT
>DATERO010000031.1:0-7973 GCA_035271465.1 Dysgonamonadaceae bacterium
AATATATACGAATGTTGTATATTTGTTGCGTAAATTAGATGTTACCAACAAGGCGAAGAAAAGACAGAGACAACGACAATGACAAAGAAAATGGTTTGAGAATGAGAAATGAAAAAGAAAAATTGAAAGAAAAAAGATTTAGTTTTTTTGCCGACCCGCAAGAAGGAATAAGGTATGCCGACACACAATTGGCACATTGCCTTTTGCCCGACACACAAGCCACCGCTTCGCAAAAGTCAAAGAGCCATTTCTTCCTTTGCACGAAAAGAGTAAATTTATAAATACAAACTATAAAATTAAATATTTATGGCAATAATTGATCTAGTCCGTTGGGCACCTCAAGGAAATCAAACCATATATGCCTATAGGTTTCCTGAGACAAATCTTAGCACATACACACAGTTGATTGTGCAAGAATCACAAGAGGCAATTTTATTTTCAAAAGGGCAAATTGTAGGGAAATTTGGACCAGGTAAACATACTCTTAACACGGAGAATCTTCCAATATTGAGAAGTTTATACGGGCTACCTTTTGGTGGAAAAAATCCATTCACAGCAGAAGTTTGGTTTGTAAATAAATTACAACCTTATAATATTGACTGGTCAATTGACCGTATGGATATTCATGATGCCGATTACAATACTGGAATACCCCTCGTTGCTAATGGCAGGTATGGTTTAAAGATTACTGATGCAGAAAGATTTCTGATAAAAATCGTTGGTACAAAAAATTCATTTGACCAAAATGACCTGACTGACCAGTTTTTTGGTGAATTTTCCACAAAAACAAAATCTACTGTTTTACAATTCATGATTAACAATAGAATTGGTTTAAAACAGATTTCAGCTCATTTGGACAGCATATCTGAACATTTAAAAACGGTAATGCTACCTTTTTGGGAAAATCTTGGTTTGGAACTTACGAAGTTTTATGTTACAAGTATTGAAGTTGACAGTTCAACAGAAGTTGGGAGAAGAGTATTAGATGCAATTTCACGTCAAAGTGCTCAATCTATTGGCGGTTATACATGGCAACAAGAAAAAGCATTTGATGTAGCTAAAGACGCAGTTGACGGTCTCTCAAATAGTAATTCTGGTATTATGGGTGCAATCGTAGCCTCAAATATGATGGGAGGTTTAGGAGGTGTTGGTGGCGGAGTAATGCAGCCACAATACAACCAGCCAACATTTGGAGGTGCAAATCAGAATCAACAAGGGAATAATGTGCAACCAGTAAATCAAGTGAAAGAAGTTTACTGTTCAAATTGTTCAAAGAAATTTCCTAGTACACATCGTTTTTGCCCTCATTGTGGAGACCCATATGATGCTTGTCCAAAATGTGGCACCGATAACGATAAAAACGCAAAGCGTTGTGTAAGTTGTGGTACTCCACTACAAACAGAAATGGCATTATGTACAAATTGTAATACTCCATTAACTCCGGGTAGTTCATTTTGCGGAAATTGTGGTCAACAACAAGCAGAAAATAAATGTACAAGATGTGGAACTGCATTAAATCCAACAATAAAGTTCTGTCCTAAATGTGGTCAAAAACGTTAACTAAAAAATAAAGATATGAATGCAAAAAAAATATTTTCGTTATTGCTTGCCCTATTAGGAGAGGCGCTGATTATTTTCTGCTTTTTACATTTCGGTAAAAATGTACAAACAGAAATATTGACTCTTAATATTATTGTTTCCACAATAATTTATTGCCTTGTATTTGTTGATGTAATTTTTCCATGGGTTAATCTAAAAGATAAATCACAGAAACAAATTGGCTCTATTGGATTAAGATGGTTCTTTACATTTTTCTATTTGATTCTAGCTATAGGAGTTATGGTAATTTTTAATACTGTAAAACCTATACATTTTACAAATCAAATCATTATTCATGGTATTCTGTTTTTTCTTTTATTGCTTGGGCTATTTATGGCGTTCTCATCATCTGACAAGGTAAGAGAAGTTTATATTGAAGAAAAGCAAAACAGGGATAGAATTGATGAAATGAAAAAAGCAACAAAAGAACTACAATTAAAATTGGATGCAATGAATAACATTCCATCTGAAATCATTTCTCGTGTTAATGAATTGCAAGAAAATTTAAGGTATTTATCGCCAAGCAATAACAATGAAGCGTTAGTTCTTGAAAGTAAATTTGTTGAAGAAGTAAAAAAATTAAGTAATTGCTTTTCAGATAATCCTTTAAATATGGAAGTTGTCATCAGCAACATTAAAAATTGCGAGAGGACATATAAAGAACGCAAACAAGTTTTCTCAAATTAATATAAATCTAGTAAATCAAATCGTATGAAAGGTAAAATTTTTCCGGAATCGAGTAATATCTACCAAGACCAGGCGAAGATATTATTCAACTATTATCAGTCAATGGCTGAAAAAATAGTACAAGAAGAGGAACGCATTGAAAAAGAAATTGCGAAACTCGAAGAAGAAAAAAAGATGATTGAAGATATTCTTTCTTCTTTTTGGAATAGAATTAAATTATGGTTTCAAGGCAAACTCAAAAAAACTAGATTGCAGGTTGAAACTCTAAACACAAGAATCTCCGAATTTCAGAAATTGCACAAAGAAATTTTCAGAGATTACAAAGTAAATAAATTAGGCGTTGCTTATGTTCCAATTGCCGACCAGATTAAGTATGAAAACAAAAGTTTTATTATTGATCATACAGGTATGGTTGAGGAATCAGAAGTTAAGCTGCAATTATCAAAGCAAAACGACTTACTTATTCAAACAATATCAGAGTTAGAAAAACTTTCGGGGGAAGCACCTATTGTTGAAAGTTCAAACGAAATTGAAGAAATTGAGACAGAACAATATTCTAAATCAATGCAACAGCTTAATCAGCATGATTATTTTGGAAAACTTGAGCGTTCTTTGAGGACGATTTCATATTGCATGGACGATTTAGATGTAACCTCCGTTCAGCTTCCACTTGTTGCAAACGAGAGTTCTTATCTTAACTTTTTAAAAGAATTTGCTACCAATGAAGTGCCTGAAAATGCACCTGTATTTAAAGCATTTGACACAAAAAAATACAATGAGCAAATTTCAAAATTTCAGGAACTGAATAAACTGAAAGATTCTTTATCAAGACATACTGCACAGTTTGAAGATGTATTGAAAGGACTAATGATTACAATGGCAAATTCAGTTCAAGCAATATCCGCATTGAAAATTGCTTCAACAGATAAAATTGTTTTTGAATCAAATAAGGTACTTTATAAAATACTTAAATCTCCTTATAACCATTACTCTCCTGTTTTAGAGGCATCAGAAATTGAACGTATCAGAAATGAAAGTTTTAATTATAGTGAAGCGGTTTCTGATTATGTTCCATTCCAATTAAAGGATAGTTCAAAAGTCCGTTTCAATTTGGTTTCTGGAATGTGGACTGCTGAAGATGGTAGCACAACCAATTTTCCATTTGGGGTTCATCAAATTCATGAAGAAATTGTTGCTCCTATGGTACAAAATCTCATGAATGAAACAAGAATTGAACGTCTGAAAATTTATAATCATATCAAAGACCAAAAAATTAGCTACCTAAATAAGTGGCATCAGGATACAGAGGATTTTTACGGAAGAAATCGTGCAGAAAGTGCCGACCTAATCAACCTCATGAGAGCCAGTTTAAGAGATTATGTTGCAGCATACAATACATTATCCTCACTAAAGAAAACTGAGGATAGCATGGCACAATCTGGAGGGTCTTTAGATTCAACAGTTGTAACAGCAACAGAAAACTCAGCAGAAGTATTTGCAGCCTTTGAACTTCAATCAAAAGAATTCCAAAATGTCCAACTTGACTTCGAAAACTATATGGAACGATTGAAAGAGGATATTGATATGAAGGCCCAAAAGTTTGAGCATATTGATTATTACGATGCATTGCTACGCGATGGAATATCAAAAGAAATTGCTGTTGCTACGGATGAAGTTCATGATTTTGACGCGCGAAGAAAGCCTCTTATTACAGTAAATCCATTATTTGCAAAGACATCAGATTTACCTCCAACACCGAGTGTAGAAGATATTACTTTCGAGCACATTTCTTTGAATCTGCCTAATATTGCAAAGAATACTTTAAAAGAACTTGAAGATGATTTAGTTGTTGAGCATGAGCAACCTATTTCAGAAGAAACTGATGAAATTGAAAGCTCTAATGTTGAATCTGATATTGATAATAATGTTGATACGGTTGAAAATCAAGATTCTGATACTGATGTAGAGTTGGAAGAAAATCAAGATGCTGACGAAAATTCTGAATTAGAAAACGAAGATGAAAATAGTGATTCTTTAGAAGAAAATGATGAAGAAGAGGAGAATGATGAGGAAGATAATGCTGAAGAACCTTTTGAAGAAAGCGGAGATGAAGAAGATTTTTCTGATGAAGATGAAAACGATGATTCTGAAAGTGAGAATGAAGATAGTGAAGATGAGGATGATGAAGAAAATAAAAAGAATTAATCATTTAAACTGAAAGAATTATGGCAACATTTAACTATACAGTAGATACAAAGCCAATGGCAGATGAAATGCGTAGTGTTTCACGACATGTGAACGCCACTACCGGTGCCGTTGTAGCTATGCAAACAGCAGTCATAATTGCTGAAGAAAAAGCAGCAGACCATGTTTGCAATAATGTAAACAAAGGATTTTATTCTTTGATTCGCTCCCAAATCTCGCAGAAAATGGCAAAATTACAAAGCGAGGTTGATTCTCATCTTATGCAATTGGTTCAGCAAAAAAATGCTTTACTAAGCATTAAAAACCGAATGCAAAAGGATTACAACATGATAGCCAGCAGGTACATCAAACTTTTTAACGGGTTAAACTCAAATTTGAAACAGAGAGTTTTTGAACTTGACAAGCCAACTATTGATTTTGCAGTTAAAGAGGTTGACAAAGTTTCTAACAGAACAAAATATTTAACAGCAACTATCCCGATAGCACAGTTGGAGTCTTTAGCAGCGAGCCAAAAAATTGTTGCATCAAATGTTAAGTATCGTGGTCTTAATGTAATCAAGTCAATGCGTAGTTTTCTTTTTGAAATGAATACGCAAAAGAAACTTACAGACCAGATATTAATAAATGATGGCAGATATACCGAAACAGCAACAGTTTATATTCCAATTGTAATATGTGAATGCAATAGAGATAAAACTGATACCGGAATTGAAATTTCTGTTTCTGATGTTGAGTTGGATAATATTTCAAAGTCTGCGATTAAGAATACTGCATTCGCAGAACTTAATCAAATTGAATGGCAAGCCAAAACTTCACCCAATACAGAAGTTAAAAGCGAGTTCAGTAAATTAGTATCATCTTCCTCAAAGTCGCAACGAGTAAAGGATATGGCTACGAAGTTGTTTCAGTCTAATAATTATCAAACCATTTAAATGTTAAAGATATGAGTTATTCAAGGAAATATCATGAAACAATAACAGTTAGAGGGTCAAAGACCGTAACTGTATCATATCCAAAATCTGAAAGTGGTGGAAGTAAATCTGTTACTGTGGATTATGTTGAAAATGTACCTGTAGACGTTAATATCCATGTTGATACAGATCCATTTGATGATAGTGTTGAAAGTTGCAATACAAATGTAAATTTGCTTACCGGTGCTGTGGTTGCAACGGAAGTAGCACAAATTGCTTCTATTGACAAAAATTCAAAGAAAGTAGCAAATACTATTATCGATGGCTTTTTTGGTTATATACGCTCAGAAATAAGCCAACAAATTGCTGAATTAACTCAGGGTATAGATTCTCAATTGATGCACCTTAGAGAATTATCGAAAGCTGTAGTTGATAAGAAACGACAAATGGAAGGCGATTTTTTGCGAATTTCAAGCAGATACATAAAAACTTTTGACGATCTGAATAATGAATTATCTAACCGTATTTTTGAACTAGATAAGCCTACATTCGTTTTCAAAAAAGAGTTAGATAATCAGAGTATCAGAACTACCAACAATGATTTGGTTAACACTGTTGCAATTTTTGGCAAAGAGGGCAGCGAATTACAATCAAAAATAAGTGCCTCAATTGCAAAAAAGCGTGCTTTAGATACATTGAATAAAGCTAAAGTATTTTTATGGCAGCAGAAAAAGTTAAACAATACCATACAGCAAAGCATGTTGAATGAAAGCACGGAATCTCCGCAATATTCACCTGTGTGTTTTATAGAAACAAAAGCGGATAAAAATCAAATATCTAAAGGATTACATACACCTTCATTCGTTTCTGCTTTGCAGGAAAACCAAACAAAAAATGAGCTAATTGAGCAATTCAATGAATCAACAAATTCATGGAGTACCATAACAAAAGATTACACAGACAATCTTAAATTGTACTTTAATTCTGAATTAAACAAATCATATACAACTGCCGATCAACATTCGGTAAGGGTAAAGGAAATGATTCAAAAGATTGCCAATCTAGGTTCTATTCAAACAATAAGTGTTCAAAATCTTTAAAAAATAATAACAATGAAAGAGTTAAAAGAAATTCGATTCAATGAAACCAATATCCAGCTTAAGGACAATTTGGTTAAAGGCTCTATACTTCCTGAAAAAATTGCTGAGTTAAATAGAACTATCACAATACAGGGTAGTACCGTTATTGAGGGTCCTGTATATGCACATAAGTTAGAGATTCAACAAGGTGATTCAGAAATACATGGAGCAGTATTTACACAGCTTGAACTGTATGTAAATAGTGAAGCAAAAGGTAATGTTACCTTCAAAAAAAGTGTAGGTTCAGCCAATTCAATTGTTTCAAGGGCTCAAAACTGCAATATTATGTTTCATAGTGACATAAATGCAAAGAGCGTAACTTTGTATAATGCTTTTGTTGCTGGTAGCATATATGCAGATGAAATAATACTTGAGAACAGTGTTGTAATTGGTGGCGTTTTTGCAACTCAAACAATTGATTTAACTAATTCAATTGTTGGCACATTTAACACTCCATCTATTAAAGCGGCTCAAATGGTAAGTTTGCTTTTACCAAGTGCTTTTTCTATTGAAAAAATACTTGTTGTGCCAGGGACAAAATTCTACAATCTAAGCTTGGCTGATTTAGGCTCATTATACAAAGGGTTGCCACAGTCAATAAATTCTGGTAGAATTGAAATGAACATTGATGCTGATGAAGTTAAAACTACCTTAACGAATGAAGAAACCCAAAAAACATTAAGAAGCTACACAGTCGTTGGAAAAGTTTTAGCAGCAGATTTGTTGGATATGGATAAATTTCAAAATCACTTTTTATTGACTGCCGCAAGCTTAGGTACTCAATTACTGAAAACCTATGACTTGGGAGTCGATGCCAAAGGACAACCAGCAACTTTGACAATGGAGAAAATTAGAAACTTCTTCTTTGATATTTTACATGGTAAAATTGAAGTTCAAGAAATTAACGGAAACTTTGATATTTCACAAATTACTGGAAAATTTAATTAAGCAATGCCGGACGTAAAGCAAGCACATTTGCAAACCGCTCAAAGCCCACACGCAGTCCAAAGTTTGCAAAAGAGCTTGCTTTGCCCACCCGGAAAAACAAAAAATCTTCCCTCTCTAAAAAATAAAACTTTGCCGACACGCAACCCGACAGACAAAAAAGGTATGAAAGAAATAGTTGATAAACAGAAAGGTATGTCGCTTGACAAGAAAGAAGGCCAGCTTGTAACAAAGTGTAAATGCCATAAGGGTTTCAGAGGTTTGCGAAGGTCAGAAGTCCGCTTTAACTTTTCGTGTAACTTGATAGGAAATCACCCGCAATCCCTTACGGCACTTACACTCGACCGTTATCGGCAATACGAAATAAAGTAGTTCAGAAAAAATATTATATTTGCAACATAAATAAAAAGTAAGCAGAAAATGTAAAAATTAATTTCTTAGACAATCTAACAATCAGCTCAAAAAATTGGGCTCCCACTTTTGTTAA
>DATERO010000032.1:0-3530 GCA_035271465.1 Dysgonamonadaceae bacterium
AACGGCGAGCATAAGAAGTCATTTCTTTTGGGTCGCTCATTTTATCCCTCTCCTTTGCTTCGCAATTTTTTATTTCATTGAAAACATATGCTTTTTAAGGCTTGGGAAAAAAAAGAAATGCAAATGGAGGGTTTGGGAAAAGGGTTTGAAAAAGGAAGCCTGTTTGGGCTTCCCTTTATTCTTGGATCTCTCCAGTTTCCACATCTACTTTGGGCTTGGCTCTATGCCTGATCGACTTTATGTACTGGTTAATAACATAAGTACAGCTATCACATAAGAGTGGAAACCAATCATCATATCGCTCGGCTATAGCATAATCTATAAGATCCTGAAGTTCAATTATATGCTCATTCCTTACATAATCTATCATTTCCCTGATTATGCTGTACCTTTCCGAAGATGTAGGTCGGAGCAACTCTTGTAAATCAACACCGCCATATGCTCTTATATCCTCTATTTTGTATTGTGCTTTATCAGGATTGTCCAAATGAGCCATATAACGCACCATAGCTTTTGCATTGTGACAGCGTTCAGGTCTTGGACTGTTTATCTTGTCTGTAATCTCTTTTACTTGATCGTAAGTTTTTACACCGCCAAACATAAGCATAACATGCCAATGTGGCTTTTTAAGTTCTCCTGTTGCATTTTTATCCTGATCATGCAACGGACTTATAACAAACTCTATGTGCATATCATTAAGAATATCAACCCAGTTCTCCGGTGAACTATCAGGATATACTATACATGTCCAATTTCTTGTCCTAGTTTCTTTTTTTCTCTTTGTTTGTTTTTCTGCCATGTGGTATATTAACCTCCGTAACCGTTTTGTTATGCCCTTTTGAAGGGCTTTTTTTTTATGGAAGATTATTTATCTTTTTTATACAGACAACGCACATAATCAGACAGTATAACATTAATTAATGCACTTAATGTGATCCCTATCCTGTCGGCTTCTTCCTTTAAAGCCTTCATTATTTCCTCTGGAATATCAATCAGCTTTTTCATTTTTCATAACCTCCTGACAACTTGATATATAAAATATATAACTTTTATATATGGTTGTCAAGAGGTCAAGGCAGGGCAAAGTTCAGAGAACTTCTTGCCCTGCCTGATCCATCCATGACGGACGCTTAAACCCTTTCTTTGAGTACTTCTCGATCTTCTTTAGTGTATCGAATGAATCGCGGATCTGATCCGTATGCACGAAGAAATAGAATCCGCAGTATTTCTTAAACTTCTGTTTCTCGTTATCCCACCATATCGCCTTTGTTTTTCTTACTATCGTAAGGCAACCAAACAATGTCATCGGTAAATAAATATATGTCGCTTGCTCTCTGATCGGCTTGGCTATCCTTGAAAATACTTGAGCGGTCCCGACGATTGCTTTTCTTTGTTTCCTTTGCTGTGAAATTTCTGTTATCATTTCTGGAGGGAAATTTTTGCTATCAAGCGAACTGAACCATGTTTGGATCTCGTCTATAACCTCCACTGTTCCATATTCGCCATTTTTATGTTCCAATATTTCCTTCCAGTGATTTATCTGTCCATCCTCACCTTTAAGACACATGTTGGTGTATACCTGCATTTTTGGATACCTCTGCTTCCATCTCTGGATCATTTCAACCAATGCAGTGGTTTTTCCCGATCCTTGCTCACCGCAAAACAAGTGTAATCCATGCTCCATAAATGCCAATGGGTCTCTGTTGTATATGTCCAATGCCAAACGCTTGGGAAACTGTATAAAAAGCCTTTTAAGGATACCGTCACGCTTCACTGTAGGTATTTTGCCTTTGATCTTGTATCCCTTCGCTCCAAAGTAAATGAAATTGATCAAAAAAGCTATTAACAAAATCAAAACAATTCCAATGAACGGCGAAAATATCCAAAAAATAACCTCAAGCACTTTTAACATAAAACTTCATTCCTTTCATTAAGTAAATGGTAAAGCATCCCATAGCCTTTGTATGATCTTCCAGATCAAATGGAAGTTCGTAACAGCAAACCAAATGCCTAGCATTATAAAGAAATCTCCAACTGGTAATATGTAACCAATGCCATAAATCCACTGCATAAAAGTTGTTACTATATCGGCTGGTATTCCTGCATCTATTTGTGGCAACAATGACAACACACCTTTAAGAGCCACTACAATTAGCGATATTAAACCCTCTAAAATCACAGAAACACCCCCTTAATAGATCACCTGCGGTAATCTCTTATATATCTTTATTATGAATGGTATCCAAAGGAAAAAGCGGATCAATGTTTTAATGTATGGAACATATGGATCAATTGGAGCAAAGTTTATAACTTGGACAGTTTGACCGCCCCATTTGCTTGGTAGTTCCATTGTAAATGTTGGTGATGTGCTATTTATGCTTTGACTTTGTACTTCTGTAATAGTATCAAATATTCCTGTAAATGTTCCAATGATAGGCAATCTATCGTCTAAAACACCTTTAAGTTCATCAAATTTATTTGGAATAAAACCATCTGAAGGAATGAAAGCTATTTTAAGAAAAAAGTTTTCATGAAACGGATTCAAATAATTAAGTATTTCACCCAATGTGCTGAATAAATCATTAAACCACCCACCAATAGATGTAGCTAGCCCATTAATATTATCAACCAAATTAGTAAACCACTGACCTATACTATTACCTAGATCGGTAAACCACTGACCTATATTATTACCTAGATTTGCAAACCATTGACCTATATCATCAAACCAAGTACCTAATGAAGATATAAGATTTGTAAAGAAGTCACCGATCCCAGAAACGAAATTATTAAATCCATCAGCTAGTGCGTTAATTGGTTGCGTAAGAACGCCCAACCCTTCCGAAATGAGATTCCCAATATCAGACAACCAGCCAGCGGGATCAAACCAGCTAAAATAATCTTCAATATCATCCCAGAATCCACCCCCTTCATCGTCTCCACCAATATCATAATTGGCGGTGCGGTTTGATAAAAAAAAACTGTACCACTTGGCCTTAATACATTAAATGTTGATTCCAGTATTGGCTGACCCAAATTAACATTTATTGGCCAAAATGTTTGACCTATTTGAGTTCCTGATGACCATGTAATACCATAATCATGAGTATTATATCTTACTACACCATTACCAGTTACATGAATATCATTTCCTCCATTTTCATACCTCATCTTAATTAATTCTGATGGATTGTCAGCATTAGTACAAAATACCTGATAACCTCCATGATCATCCCACTTTGCCACCATATAATGCCTATATTCATGGATGAATGAACCTAATCCATATGTATCAGCAAACACCGCAACAGGTATTAGCAACAATGCAATCAGTAAAAAAAATACAATGATTTTTTTTAAGTTCATAATAAAACCTCCTTTAATAAAAAATGGAGGGTGCTAACCCTCCATAAAGGTTTACGCACCTTTCAGAGTGCCTTTGATAAAGGAAAGACCTTTCCTGAAGGCTATAAATCCAATAATCACAGGAAGCACAACAGGAATAAGTGCTACTACCTCATCAAGTACGG
>DATERO010000033.1:0-5171 GCA_035271465.1 Dysgonamonadaceae bacterium
GTTTCCCAATCTGGATAATCCAAGTATCTAATAAGTATTGTAATTAATGATAATATAAAAAATATAAAATATATCCAAAATGTTATCTTATAATTATAATATACTATCATATTGATACCAGATGCTATTATATTAGCATACATTATCATATCAAAGAATCCTTGTTTTATTGTTGTAAAAAGTTTAATTCCTACAACAATAAGGTATAAAACAAAAGTGTATTGTAATCCAATTATGACACCATTTCTAGACATAAAGGTATTTAATATTGCTGTTAATAGTGCTAATAACATTATTGATTTGTAAAATGTTTTTTTCATAAAACTTGGTTCAAGGAAACCCAGAAATCTTTAGCTTCTGGGAGGAATTGAACCACTATTCCCTCTTTTGTTGGATTTAACGTAATTATTTCTTTCAAATATTTGAATATCTCGAAACTATTTTGTATCTTTGTGATATGAAATTGACTTTGCAGATTAAACTGCTCCCAACTGACGAGCAAGCCGTTATACTGAAAAAGACTTTCAGTGTTTTCAACGAGGCTTGTAACACTATCTCTCAGATAGCGTGGGAGCGTCATGTATTCAAGCAATTCAATCTGCACAAAGAAGTCTATTATCCTATCAAGGAAACATACCATCTTTCCTCCCAGCTCGTTGTACGTGCAATCAGCAAGGTTGCGGACGCATACAAGCTTGACAAGAAGAAGCAACGACACTTTAGGGAGTTCGGAGCTGTCACTTATGATAGCCGTGTTCTTTCCTATAATACCGCAAAATCCATCTGCTCCATTTCGCTTATCGGTGGTCGTGAAAAAATCGCATATACTTGCTATCGCCCACAACTCATGCAATATGCGAAAGGCGAAGCAGACCTTGTTCTTGTCAAGGAGAAGTTCTATCTGTATCAAACGATAGATATTCCTGACGAGGAAGAAGAAGCTGCCGAGGATTTCCTTGGTGTCGATATGGGGCTTACCGATATTGTTACCCTGTCTGACGGAACTAATATATCTTCCGATGAAGTCAAAGACATAAGAAATAGATACAACAAAGTGAGAGCTTCTGTTCAGTCCAAAGGCACTCGCAACTGTCATAAGTTGCTGAAACGGTTGAAGGGACGTGAGAGAAGATTCGCCACTATTGTCAATCACCGCATAAGCAAGCAAATCGTAGCGAAAGCAAAGAATGAGCACAAGGGCATTGCCATTGAGGACTTGAAGAATATCCGAATGGGTATGAATTCCAAGAAACGCAGCAAGACGTTCCGTAGGAGAAGTAACTCCTGGAATTTTTATCAGCTCCGTTCTTTCCTTGAATACAAGTGCAAGGTGAATGGCGTTCAAATCACCGCCATCCCTCCTGCATATACTTCGCAAACTTGTCATGAATGCGGTCACATTGGCATTAGGTACGGCAAGCACTTCCGTTGTGCACACTGTGGCAACGTTGCTGATGCAGATGTTAATGCTGCTCTCAACATTGCTACCTGGGGGTATGTAAACACCCATGAAAGATGGGAATTGTTGTCGTGTCCTATACATGATAGCTATTCTACGTCTAAAGCCCACAAATCTTTAGTTTGTGGGTAGTTTACTTGGTTTCTTTCGTATGGGGTGGTCTTTTTTGCACTATTTTCATGAGTATATAGAGCCACGAGAATGCGAAGTCGTCGGTAATATTTATAATTATGAATTATGAAAACAAGGATAACAAATAGGATACAGAGGCAGCAAAAAGCGTTTGAATTGGCGCTTTGGAATTGCCGTGCTTATGGATTGAATTGGAAATCTCACATACGTCCTGTTATCGAAAATAAAGAGATTGTTGGATATTATGTTTTAGATGAGACAAAAAGCACTACGGTACAAACGATTTATTTATGACAATAAATTGTTCATTAATTGCAAATTAAGATAAATAACTGTATTTTTGTAACAGTTGTTCGATTAAAACAATAGAAATAAGAATATATGAAATTACAAGAAATAATATACAATGAGGGTCAGATAGAAGGGTTACCTCCTAATCCTCGAATAATTAAAAATGAAAAGCTAAAACAGCTTACCGATTCTATTTTAATGTTCCCTCAAATGATGTCTATTAGACCGATAGTAGTGGATGAGAATAACGTCTGTTTGGGGGGTACTATGAGGTGCAGGGCGCTTCAACTAATAAAAAACATGGGTAGAGATGAAGTAGAAAAATACCTTATTGAAAATAATCGCAAGGAAAACTTAAAAGAAATAGAACCATTGTTTGAAGGAAAGATTCCTGATGGATGGGTGTCTAAGGAGGTTAATCTAACATTAGAACAAAAAAAGGAGTTTGTCCTTAAAGATAACAACCAGGTGGGAATGTATGATTTTGATATACTTTTAAATGACTGGGGTAAAGATATATTGGATATATGTGGTATTGACATACCTGAAGATTTTCTAAGCGACATAGAGGATGAAGATGACTTCATGAAAAGGTTTAATAGTATAGATGATGTAAATGCTATTTATCCTATAATACCGAATGTTGGGGAAAAGCATGAGTTGTTTATCATAGTGTCGGATGATGAAGTAGATGCAAATTACTTAAGAGAAAAACTAGGAATGCAAAAAATGAAAAGTTATAAGTCCGACAAAACGCAAAAAAGTAATGTAATTCACATAAAAGACGTAATTAATGCACTGCAAGATAGTAATACCGTCTTATAAAAGAGCGGATAGAGTATTAACAAAAGAGATATGTAAAGATGTGATTTTATGCGTCCCAGAATCACAAGAAGAAGATTATAAAAACTATAATCCAGATGTTGAAATTGTATGCCACCCAGACAGTGTTAAAGGGTTACCAGCAAAAAGGAACTGGATGGCAAAACATTTTAAAGAATTGTTTATGATTGATGATGATGTTGCGTATGTTCAGGATATGACGATAGGTATAGGAGAACCATCATCTATACGAAATAAAAATGAAGTGTACGATTTAATTCAAAGACTGTATGCTATAGCAAAACTTTTAGGGGTTAGCTTGTTTGGGTTTGGTAATATACCTACCCCAATGCAGTACAATGAGTTTGAGCCTTACAAACTAACAAATAGGGTGACTGGTTGTTCTTATGGTGTTATATATGGCGAAAATACAGTTTGGAATGAGGATATACCATTGAAAGAAGATTTTTGGATTTCAGGATATGTATTGTACAAAGAGAGGAAAATATTAGTTGATAATAGGTATCATTTCGTTCAGAAAGATACTTTTGTTAATGCGGGCGGTTTATCAGAGTTCCGCTCAAGTCAGACAGAGATGAAATCTATTTTGGCTATAAAGAAATACTTTGGCGACAGCATATCAATAAAAAAAGGTAAGTTCCATGTTAATAAAAGTGTAAAATATAATATTAAGTCAACATTTAGGATATAAATGTTTTTATAATTCGAATATTATGCTTATATTTACAATATAATAAAGTAAATAAAATAGATATGGGAAACTATGAATTAAGAACAGTAAATGGTTACGACTTCTATGAAGTCGCAAGTGCAATGCAAAAAGCCATAAGACGTGGAGATGCAAAAGTGGCTGGATTCTTTGCTTTGGAACTATGGCATTCTGGTTATAGGGATTATGTGTGGAAAAGACTTTTCACAATCTCTGCTGAAGATTGTTATGGATTAATCACTTCGGAAATCGAAGCGTTATGGCAAGGACACGAATTAGTTAACAAAAAAGCAAAAAACCCAAAAGGTAGAATATTTGTGTCAAAGGCTGTAATATTGTTATGTGAAGTTAGGAAATCAAGAGATGCAGACCATCTGCAAAACTTGATATATGACAGAAAGGATGTAGATGTAGAAAAATGGATAGAGGATGTAAGGAAAGAACCCATACAAATTCCTGAATATACGTATGATATTCATACAAGAAAAGGAAAGATGAGGGGTAGAACTAAAGAAGACTTCTTTCGAGAGGAGTATGAGGCATTAAAGCCAAGGCAAAAAGGCTTATTTGATGATTTAATCAATTAACCATGAATGTAGTTGTAACAGGTAGTAGAGGATATATAGGGTCTGCTTTAATCGAAAGGTTAAAGCAGTTACCAATTAACGTAGTCTGGGAGATAGACAAAAAAAACAATACAGATGTGTTAGATATAAATGCCGACGATTACAAAAATGTTGATTATGTTATACATTTAGCTGCTCAAACATCGGTGTTTAATAATAACCTAAATGCTATAATTAGAGATAACATTATAGCATTTAAAAAAATTGTCGATTTTGCTAATGAAAAAGATGCAAAACTCATATATGCAAGTTCATCATGTGCTGCTAACATAACTTCGTTATATGGTATAAGTAAAAAATTTAATGAAGAGTACGCAAAGATATATTGCAATAAGGCTACAGGGATTAGGTTTCATAACGTATATTCCGATAAGCCAAGAAAAGGTACATTATTGTATAACCTGCTTAACGAAGAAGAACCTAAAATATATAACAACGGTAAAAATGTAAGACATTTTACACACATATCGGATATAATTGATGGTATTATTTTTGCGTTTAGCACAAGTCTAGAGTTGATAAATGTATGTAACCCAGTTAAGAATACAGTAATGGAATTCTGCACAGAGGTTAGTAATCATGTGAAATTGAATAAATTACAGTATGTTTCAGAAACATTGAAATACGACAAGGTTGAGCAAATTGTCGATGAAAATGTTCACATTGTACCTTTGGATTACAAAGGAATAAAAGAAGGATTAACGTTATCTTTAAAAAATTACAAGAAATGACAAATAAGAAAAAAGCCCCAAATGATAGCGCAAGGGTGAAAATGACAGTAAGAGAAAAAAAGAAAATTGCGCTTGGTTTTTATGAAAAAACAATGGGAAACATATCAGCGACTTGCAGGGAAATGGGTATATCAAGAGAGACGTTTTATAGATGGCGCAGAACAGATAAGAAATTTTCTAAAGCAGTTGACGATATATTAGAGTCAAACATCGATTTTGCGGAGTCGATGTTATTAAAGAATATACGAGAGGGAAAAGAAACATCATTAATTTTTTTCCTTAAAACAAAAGGCAAGAATAGAGGATATATTGAAAGAACAGAACACGATGTAACGATAAATCCATTTTTGGAATTAATGCAGTCTGCTACTTCTGAAGAA
>DATERO010000034.1:0-14568 GCA_035271465.1 Dysgonamonadaceae bacterium
TATATTTCACACTTATATAATGAGAGTTAACACAATGATTGCATCCGCACTAATTTCGTTTCTTTTCCTATTAGGAAGCTTCCAAACTATTGAAGCAAATACATCTCAAAATACATTTTTAGCTCACAATCAAAATACAGAAGTATCAAATCCTCCAAAGGGTAAGATAATTGAAATTCCTGATATTGACCCAATGTATCCAGGTGGAAGCCATGAGATGACTCGTTTTATTGCAAATTCTTTGAGATATCCACGCGAAGCTGCCGATCAAGATATACAGGGTTTGGTGGTTTATAATTTTGTGGTTGAATTAGATGGCTCTTTGTCCAACTTCGAAATTATGCATCGTGCTCATCCTTTACTAGATGAAGAGGCTTTGCGCATTATTAAATCGATGCCACCATGGAGACCAGCAGTATATAAAGGTGAAAATGTAAGATCTACTCAATATGTACCCATGTATTTTAAATTGAATAAAAATGGTACACGTTCGTCAACTACTGCTCAACAACGTAAGGTAATGCCATTAGACCCGAATGAAGAAATTTTTACTATTGTAGATCAAATGCCCGAGTTTCCAACAGGAGAAGATGGATTAGGCAGATTCATTTCAGAGTTCATTCAATATCCAGTGCGTGCAAAACAAGAGGGTATTCAAGGACGAATCCTTTGTGCATTCATTGTAAGAAAAGATGGAACCATTTCTAATGTCGAAGTAGTGAATGGTTTGGATAACGAATTAGACAATGAGGCTTTACGCGTGTTAAGCATGATGCCTAAGTGGACTCCAGGGAAGAATGATAATAAAATAGTGAGTGTTAAATGCATTTTGCCTATCGATTTCAAAATAGATGAAGAAGAAATTGCATTAGAAAACGTTAACTAATCTACTTTAAATATAAACTCGCGCATTGAGTCATAAGTATTCACATAGACAATAAACTCTTCATCTTCCAAACTTTTCAAATCAAATGAAAGATATGTGAGAGTGGGTGCTCCAGGTGGGTCGTTTTCACGTGAATAGCTAAAATAGAGTGTAGGCACAGTCGCATTTATATCTCTTAGTAATGCAGCCGAGTGTGATTTGGAATGATAGTCAACTTCAAAAGACATATTTAAATAATGTCCACTCACCCACATGGTGACAATTTTTACTGGTGATACCTTTAGTCTTTCTGGATAGCCTTCATTTCTTATTTCATCAAGAAATATTCTACGTATCTGATTAATAGTGATAAACTCATTTTCCAAGGGCGTATAATTTAAAATTACACGATTCCCATTTTCTAACTCAACGTTGGTTGAATTCTTAGGTCTCAGAACTTTCTCATTATCTAATCTAAAGGAAATATTCGATTCGTTTACTTCTACTGTAGCAAATTTCACGAAATAGTCTTCAATACGCTCTGGCTCTTTTTTACAGCTGAGTAAAAGAATGGAATATATAATAGCAATTGATAATGAGAGTTTAGTTTTCATTAAAAAAGTAACTGTCAATCTTGTTTCACTGATAAATGATTAATTAGAGTATTTGCATACATCTCTGTTATTTTTTGTTTCAAAAAAGCTTCGTCTTTATTCTCAAGATCAATCTTATCGACTTGATTATTTAAGTAGGTGATAAATGACTCCTTTTCTTCAGACGTATATTTATCGGCAAATTTATCAGAGTTGTTAACTATGTCGTAAGCAATATAGTTGGGAGGAAAAAACTCGTAATGCTTGAATATCTCCTCATCAATCAAATTGGCTATTTCTTGAAGAATGACGCTTTTGTTTTTAGTGTCTGAAATAGAGTCAATCTTTTCATTAAGAGGTCTTCCAAGTCTAAAGCATACATTGCCCTTATAGCCCACAATGCCGGTGTACATATTAATAAGGTCATCCTCGTTTGATTTTTTATAATCGGCAAAATCTCGTTTCAATTGAAATTCTTTTGCTTTCAAGAAATCGCAAGGATCATATTCATAAGAAATGGATAATGGAACCATATTCAAAGCCTTTATGCTTGCCACCGTTTCTTTGCTGTCAACAAGAGCAAGCATCTTCAATAAACTTGTTTGAGTGCGATCATTCGAGTCCTTTGCGCGTCCCTCTCGTTGTGCTATCCACACGGATTGTTTGTCTGCCCTCACAGTTTTATGAATATAATGTGATAGATGTTTAGAGGTTTCAATTACTTGACGAATAGAGACACCTCTTTTCACAATAAAATTTTTGTTCAGTCGAACTAGTGTAGTAATCCACGGATAAATAAGCAAGTTGTCACCAATTGCAATTTCTGTAGTCGGCACACCCTTTTCGAATAGAAGAATATTGAATAGTCCTGCATCCAGCACAATATCTCTATGGTTGGATATGTATGTATGACTATCGGTCATATCAACATTTAGTGGATTTGTCAACCAAACTTTTTTCGTATTATTTTCAATAAACTTGGTGATGATAGTATATATCACATTCTCTTGAAACTGGTCAACTGTATGGTAATTGGTCAATTGCTTCGAAAACACCTCCCACGACATGGGTTTGATAATAGGGGTAACAACCCTTTTAAACATTTCGTCTTTGAGCAAAGATTCAATGGCATATTTTACTTCAGCATCTTTCAGTGGACGAATATCATCAAAAGACTTTTCGGAATGTTGGGTTTCATTATTTTGATTGGCGTTCAAATTAGAGATGGTCATTATATATACTTATTTTTTCAATTTATTATATTCATATTCTATTATATCCGTCAACACTTGCTTCATGCTCAAATTGGCAGCTTCTACTTGTTGAGGGATAAAGCTCGTTTCAGTCATGCCTGGAACAGTGTTTACCTCCAATAGAATCGGTTCGTTGTTGCTAATTATATAATCGGCTCTTACTATTCCTTTTGCACCAACAAGGTCGTAAATTCGAGATGTTTGATCTTGTATCTCTTTTGTTAACTCTGCAGAGATGCGCGCCGGTGTAATTTCTTCTACTTTTCCTTCATACTTTGCTTCGTAATCAAAAAACTCGTTGTGAGTAACTACTTCTGTCAAAGGAAGAACTGTTTTCCCCTTTTCTGTTTTGAAACATCCACAAGTTACTTCAATGCCATCAATGAAACTTTCAATCAAAACTTCAGATGCTTCTGTAAATGCTTCGTCAATTGCAGACTTCAGTTGATTGAACTCTTTTACTTTAGTTGTTGCAAAACTTGATCCTCCAACGTTTGGCTTGACAAATAGCGGTAGTTTTAGTCTATGTATAATTTCTTGCGAATTATACAATTCATTTTCACGAATTAATATAGAGTCAGCAACTTTAAATCCAAAGCTTTTCAGAAAGTTGTTGCAAGTAAATTTGCTAAATGTAAGCGCACAAGATAATAATCCAGCACTTGAGTAGGGAATACCTATCATGTCAAAATATCCTTGTAAGGGGCCATCTTCACCAGGAGTGCCATGAATGATGATATATGCAAAGCTAAATTGAATGTGCTGATCATTAGCCATGAAGCTAAAGTCATTTCTATTGATTGTGTATTTAGTATTGTAATATTCTGCTTCCCATTTTTGTTCATCAATGCACACCTTAATAACATTGTACTTTACTTTGTCTATAAAGTTGTAAATACCTTGAGCACTTCTTTCTGAGACTTCTTTTTCAGAGGAGTATCCTCCCCAAACTAATGCTATATTTTTCTGAGTCATTTTATACTTAATATAATTAATGGATTCAATTATATGTTTCTTTTATGTTTAAATTTCATTGTTGGCTACATAGTTACGCCACTTCTCTATGACTGTTAACATATCGGTGGGCAGGTCACTCTTGAAATACATCTCTTTCTCAGTTGTTGGATGTATAAATCCAAGTGATTGAGCATGCAAACACTGACGGGGACAAAGATCAAAACAGTTTTTCACAAATTGTTTGTAATTTGTGAAGTTCTTTCCTCGTAAAATATCGTTACCACCATATCGTCCATCATTAAAAAGTGTATGGTTAATGTACTTCATGTGTACTCTAATCTGATGTGTACGACCTGTTTCAAGTTGACAGTTTACTAATGTTACATATCCTAAACGTTCTACGACCTGATAATGTGTTACTGCTGTTTTGCCTTCATCGCCATCTGGAAAAACACGCATAAGCAAACGGTTTTTTGGATCACGAGCAATATTTCCTTCAATGCGTCCTTCGTCTTTCTCAACTACTCCCCAAACCAGAGCAACGTATTGTCTTTGTATCGTTCTATTGATAAACTGTTTACCCAAGTGAGATTTTGCATTTTCGTTTTTGGCGATAAGGAGTAGACCCGATGTGTCTTTATCAATTCGATGAACGAGACCTAAACTTGGATCATTTGCATCAAAACTGGGCATATCTCTCAGGTGATAAGCTATAGCGTTAAGGAGAGTACCCGAGTAATTACCATGTCCAGGATGAACCACAAAATTAGGTGGTTTATTAACAACAAGCAGGTCATCATCTTCATATAGAATGTTTAACGGAATATTCTCGGGAGTTATTTCAAGCTCTATGCGTGGTTTATCCATGACAAACGCTACATGATCAAGAGGTTTTATTTTGTAGTTAGATTTAACAGGTTTGTCGTTTACCAAAATACAGTCTGCTTCTGCAGCCTGTTGGATTTTGCTACGCGATACACCTTCAATTCTGTCCATCAGAAATTTATCTATTCGCAGTAGTCTCTGACCTTTATCAGCAGTAAACTGAAAATGAATGTATTTCTGATCATTTGATTGCTCAGAGGTATCTGTTAAATTGCTTTCATCTAAAAGGTCATCAAAAATTTCTTCTTTCACAGTCAATTAAAAAAATGATTCGTCAATATTTGCACCTTCTTGTGAGTTTACATTACTATTTTGTTCTTGTCTCCCTGTGTTTCTATCGGGCGAAACAATATACTCTCTTTCCGTACTTAGAGAATCGGACTGAATTCCACTGCCAACTACCATGGTGAGTGGTGAGCCTGAAGGAACTTTCTCTTCTGGTTGTAATGTTTTCCCTCTATATTTAATAGCTTTTACTAAGCCTCTATATCTTGAAGGGGTTTCTTCAATTGAAATTTGCTCAAATCCCATTGAGGTTAATAATGCCTCGGCCTGTCGATATGAATAATCTATTAGATTGGGAATGGCCAATTCGGGAGGATTTGTTGAGTAGATGGTTAAAAACACCTCCCGGCCCGATTTTGTTCTGCTTTGGGCACTAGGTACCTGTTCAATAATTGCACCTGGGACAGCACTTTTATCGTATATTGAATCAACTACTACAAGTTTTAATCCTTGAGATTTAAGTAATACCTTAGCTTCTTTAAGTTGTAACCCTTTCACTTGTGGAACATCTACAGATTTGTTGTGATTCGTATACAAGTTTAACAGTAACAAAATAACAAATAAGAAAATTACTCCTGTTGCAATGATCAATAGAATGTTTTTTGTTATGCTATTTCCTAAAATACTTTTGGATGAGGTTTTTTTCGCATTCATAGTTTCGTGGAATCAATTTATTTCAAAGCTGATTAAAGAACACACACAGATAATATATATATAGCAAAGGTATAAAAAAAACACATTGCTACATCAAAAGTGTTCAATTTGATATAATAATGTATTAAAACAAAAATGAGCAAAGAAGTTATGTTTGTTTCTTTGCTCATTTTAAATTCTTGTGTTGATTATTCTACATCTCATCTGATACAGTTAATCTAGCTCTTCCTTTTGAACGACGTGCTGCAAGTACTCTACGACCGTTGGCAGAAGTCATGCGAGAACGGAATCCGTGTTTGTTTTTTCTTTTCCTATTCGAAGGTTGAAATGTTCTTTTCATCTTTTATTGCGTTTTTATTATAATTATCTATTATATATGGGGTGCAAAAGTAGAGAAAAAAACTCAATCGTGAAAATATTACATGACATAATTTTAAAATCAAGCAATTACATCTCCTTTTAAGAGGAAAATAGAAAATAAAGTAAAAAATAGTTCGAAAGTTTTGTTGTAATGAAAAAAGGTTCTATATTTGCACCCGCATTTGAGACAGGACTGTTATGTTAATGGCGAAAGATGCACTGATGGCCCATTCGTCTATCGGTTAGGACGCAAGATTTTCATTCTTGAAAGAGGGGTTCGATTCCCCTATGGGCTACTTTTAAATCAAATATAGAACTTATAGATTAGTTATACGTTATGGCAAATCATCCATCAGCAGAAAAAAGAAATAGACAATCAGAGTCACGTCGTTTACAGAATCGATATGTATCGAGAACAACACGTAATTCTGTTCGCAAATTCCGTGAATTAACTTCAAAGGAAGAAGCTCAAAAGAATTATCCTGAAGTTTGTTCTATGCTTGACAAGTTGGCAAAGAAAAAGGTAATACATCAAAAGAAGGCAGATAACTTGAAGTCCAAGTTAGCAGCACATATGAATAAACTATCTTAACAGGTAGTATATATTCATTCTGAATAAAATTTAAGCCGGACAGTTATTGTTCGGCTTTTTTGTATGTGAATAATCTTGGTGGAATATGAATGAGGAGATCTATTGGGGGCATGATTGCAGGGAGTACTTGGAGATCATGATTAACTCAATTGTCTGAATTGGTGTTTAATAAGATTGTACAATTGCAATACTCTATATTTAGCTGTTTCATTATAATCTGTTACAATAATACACCGTCCATTCCACAAAGTACTAGTTTCTATTTGATAAAGTGGCAGTGATTGAGGCAATCGTAGTCTTTCGATTGAAAGTGTGAGCTTTTTTCGATACAATCATAGGTCTTGTGTTAGACAATTTATCACTTCTAGGTGCAGTCTTATGTCTTTGGTTATAGTAAGGTTCCATTTTATAAGTATTCAAATGTCTTCGATTGGTTATTCATCTATTCTATCATACATAAGGCTAGTCTTAGTCTTTTTCAGATGAGTATTATCAATCAGTATTATTTGTCTTGCGTCTACTTCATTGAAGTTTCGGTGAATTTTATTATAATAACTTGAGAAATCAATTCATGTGTATTATTTTTGTTCTTATATTATACACACTAGAATATACTTTTATGATAAGTCACGTCGTTCTTTTAAAGTTGCACCCATTTGTAGAAGGAAACTCGAAGCATGAGAATGCTCTTTATATAAAAGGAAAATTGGAAGATTTGCAGGTTGTTATTCCTGAGTTACAGAAGATTGAAATGATACTGGATACGCCTGAAGTGTCTGAGTAGAATTATGATTTGATGTTGGTGCTCGATTTTACTAGCCTTGCAGACCTGTAAGTGTATGCCAATCATCCTGCACATCAAGAGGTGGTTTCGTTTATAACGAAAGTAAGAACCGATCGTGTAGCCATTAATTATGAGGCTAACTATTAATAACTGCCTTCTATTCGTGTCGTTAATACCGATTAATCCCTTTTTGCACAACTCCCAATAATATGAAATAAAGAACTCATTGACCTTTGTTTCTGTTGTGTATGTCATGATATTTTAGTATATTTGTTCGTTCGTTTTTCGGGCAGTATTAAAATTATAAAATTCTTATATCCAATAAGATATAATCTATACAAAACATGACAAAAGAAGAAAAGAGCTTAGCAAGTAATGATTATTCAGCATCTAATATTCAGGTATTAGAAGGATTGGAGGCGGTAAGAAAGCGTCCTTCGATGTACATAGGTGACACAAGCGAAAGAGGACTTCACCACCTTGTAAATGAGGTAATAGATAACTCTATTGATGAGGCACTTGCTGGCTATTGCTCAGAAATTAATCTTTTTATAAACGAAGATAACTCAATAACCGTAAAGGATAATGGTCGAGGTATTCCTGTTGACTTTCACGAAAAGGAAAATAGATCAGCATTAGAGGTTGTTATGACTGTTTTGCATGCTGGTGGAAAGTTTGATAAGGGTACTTACAAAGTTTCGGGTGGTTTGCACGGAGTAGGTGTTTCGTGCGTGAATGCACTTTCAATCTATCTAAAAGCCGAGGTTCATCGCGATGGAGCAGTATATGAGCAGGAATATTCAAAAGGTAAGCCATATGAACCAGTTAAAAAAGTGGGTGAAACCAATGATTCTGGTACAATTATTACTTTTAAGCCTGATGACTCTATATTTACTGTTTTAGAATATCGTTACGATCTATTATCAACACGTTTGCGCGAGTTGGCATTCTTAAATTCAGGGATTACTCTTGCAATAACAGACAAAAGAGTTGTAAAAGAAGATGGGTCATTTAAAACAGATTCTTTTTACTCTGAAAAAGGACTTCAGGAGTTTGTGAGATATATTGATAGGACGAAAGAGCCGCTTATCAATGACGCCATTCATATTGTAACTGAGAAAAATGGTGTTCCTGTAGAAATTGCACTTACATACAATACATCGTTCAACGAAAATGTATTTACTTATGTAAATAATATCAACACCATTGAGGGTGGTACGCATCTGACAGGTTTTAGAAGAGGTCTGTCCAGAACGCTAAAAAAATATGCAGATGACTCAAAGATGCTTGAGCGTTTAAAAATTGAGGTGAGTGGAGATGACTTTAGAGAAGGATTGACAGCGGTGCTTTCTGTGAAAGTGGCTGAACCTCAATTTGAAGGACAAACAAAGACTAAGCTTGGAAACTCGGAGGTGATGGGAGCAGTCGATCAAGCAACGGGTGAAGCGCTTGGTTATTACTTAGAAGAAAACCCGAAAGAGGCTAAAATTATTGTTGAAAAGGTGATTTTGGCTGCTACTGCTAGGCATGCAGCTCGCAAGGCTCGTGAAATGATACAACGTAAATCCCCATTAACAGGTGGTGGATTGCCAGGAAAGTTAGCTGATTGTTCAGATAAAAACCCTGAGAACTGCGAGGTGTTCATAGTCGAGGGTGACTCAGCTGGTGGAACTGCAAAGCAAGGTCGAGACCGATTCTTTCAAGCTATACTTCCTCTTCGTGGAAAAATTCTGAATGTTGAGAAAGCCATGTCTCATAAAATTTTAGAGAATGAGGAGATAAGGAATATATATACTGCTTTAGGAGTTACCATTGGAACTGAAGATGACTCAAAAGAATTAAATATGGGTAAATTGCGTTATCATAAAGTTATTATTATGACTGACGCGGATGTCGATGGAAGCCATATTGCAACCTTGTTACTTACATTCTTTTTCCGTCACATGCGTCCTCTAATTGAAAAAGGATATGTGTATATTGCAACTCCACCATTATATCTCTGTAAAAGGGGTAAAAATGAAGAGTATTGCTGGAACGAAGCTCAACGTCAATCTTTTATTGCAAAATATGCTGATGGTAATGAAAGCGCCGTTCACATCCAAAGGTATAAAGGTTTGGGAGAGATGAATGCAGAACAGCTTTGGTCAACTACAATGTGTCCTGATAACAGAACCCTTCGTCAAGTTACAATAGAAAATGCAGCAGATGCTGATATGGTTTTCTCAATGCTAATGGGTGAAGAAGTTGCTCCACGACGCGAATTTATAGAAGAAAATGCAACATATGCAAATATTGATGTGTAAGTTGATTTAAAAAACTTTGCATCTTGTTTTTTTAATGCATTTTTTTATATATATAATATAAGAAAATGGGAGCTATTTATTTTATCTCTCATTTTCTTGCTTATAACTATGTCCTATGATAGGCCCTCCTTTTCTAAAAATATCAGATAAAGTCGCAATTGTTTCCCCATCTGGGAAAATATCTCCAATCTATATAAACAATACTGCTGAAATACTTCGCAAGTGGGGTTTAGATGTAGAGATATCTGAACATGCATTAAATGAGGTTGGGAGTTTTAGTGGTTTTGTAGAGCAACGTCTTGATGATCTTCAGTTGGCTATGGATGATCCAGAAATTAAATTAATTTTCTGCTCTCGTGGTGGCTACGGTGCTATTCATTTGCTTGAAAGACTAAATTTCGACAAATTGAGAAAGAATCCGAAATGGATGATTGGTTTTAGTGATATAACAGCTTTGCATAGTGCATTTCAATGTAATGGAGTTATGTCAATCCATGCACCAATGGCAAAACATTTTTCTGATGAGGGCTCTTCAGACTTGTCTGTGCTTTATACTAAAACAGCTTTGATGGGCAAACCCCTCAATTATAATATTCCTATCCAATCTACCTCACTGAAAAGAGTAGGAAAGACTACAGGAACTCTTTTTGGAGGTAATCTATCTGTTATGACAAGTCTGATAGGTTCCAAATTCTTTAAAGTGCCACATAATGGAATTTTGTTTTTAGAAGATATCGGCGAAAAGCCTTATAAGGTTGATAAAATGATATATCAACTCAAAATATCTGGAATACTAAATCAAATAAAAGGTTTAATAGTTGGACAATTTACAGACTACGAGGAAGATTCTAATATGTATGCGAGTCTTTATGAGTCTATATTTTCGACTGTTAAGGAGTATTCTTTTCCTATTTGCTTTGACTTTCCTGTAGGACATACAAAAACAAATTTACCCATGATTATGGGAGGAAATGCTACTTTGACAGTAGGGAAAGAATCAATTTCATTAAAACAGCGTTATTAATAATGAATGTATCATTAGAACTTATATTATTAGTATCATCCATCCTTTTTTTTATAAGCATGGTTGTGGGAAAAGCAGGTCACAAATTTGGAATCCCGGTGCTTTTACTATTCTTAGGAGTAGGTATGTTATTTGGTCAGGATGGATTTGGACTGGATTTTCAAAATATTCAAACTGCTCAAATAATTGGTACTGTTGCTCTAAGCATTATCCTGTTCTCGGGTGGTTTGGATACAAAATTTTTAGAGATTAGACCTATAATCTATCCAGGTGTTGTATTGGCTACCGTTGGTGTAGTAATGACAGCGATATTTACAGGGTTTTTTGTTTGGTGGATTTCGAGTGCGTTGATACCCTCTTTAGGCATTGGAATTCTAACTGCTTTATTATTAGCAGCTACAACTTCATCAACCGACTCAGCTTCAGTTTTTGGGATACTCCGTTCGAGAGGAACTGTCTTAAAAAACAATTTGCGTCCTCTTCTGGAGTTAGAAAGTGGGAGTAATGACCCAATGGCTTATATGTTAACCATAACACTAATAACAATAATAAATGCTGGAAAGGTTAGTTTTTGGCAAGTGTCATTGATGGTTGTAATCCAGTTAGTTGTAGGTGCATTGGCGGGATATTATCTTGGTAAACTCTCCGTATATCTTATTAATAGAATTAGACTTGATAATAGTTCTTTATATCCAATTCTCCTTTTTACCTTTGGTATGTTTATTTTTTCAATAACCTACTTTCTGAAAGGAAATGGATATTTAGCAATTTATATTGGTGGTCTTGTGATTGGTAATTCTAAGTTTGTTCATAAACGTACCTCTATGCGATTTATGGATGGTTTGGCATGGATGAGTCAGATCCTTTTGTTTTTAACATTAGGTTTGCTCGTAAATCCCCACGAATTATTATCTGCTAATGTTTTGATACCAGGATTAATTATCTCCTTCTTCATCATTATTGTGGCTCGTCCATTGACAGTTTATTTGTGCTTAATTCCTTTCAAGAAAATTTCTATGAGAGATAAAGCCTTTGTATCGTGGGTAGGACTGCGTGGAGCTGTACCAATAATTTTCGCTATTCTAACTTTGGCTGCAGGAGTACCACATGCACGTTGGATATTTAATATTGTCTTTATAATTACTTTAATATCACTAATTGTTCAAGGTACATTTTTGAATTTCGTGGGTTCATGGCTGAAACTATCACATCAACCAGTTAGCTATAGAAGTTTAGAAGACTTTGATGTGGAGTTTTCGGAAGAAATTAAAAGTGCAATGACCGAAATTCTAATTACTGAAGACGCTATCCTTCATGGCAAAAATTTGATGGAAATGCCATTGCCAGATAAAACACTGGCTGTGATGGTAAAACGAGGTGAGCGCTACTTTGTGCCCACTGGACAGACAGAATTGTGTGTAGGTGACAAATTATTAGTAATTTCGGATGATGAACAAGCATTGAAAGAAACTTATAGAAGTATGGGCATATCAGAGTTTTCTTATCATAAAAATAAATAATATAATTATGAGTCTATTCAGTAAAATAATCATTTCTTTTTTATTTTTTACAACAATAATATTGTTCTCTGCGTGCAATTCAGGCAAATCAAACAAATCAAATAAGCAAGTAGTAAAAGTAAATGAGCTAGCATACACGCAGGTATCACCTGATTTTAATGCTGATAGCGCTTTTTTATATATAAAAGAACAGGTTGATTTTGGTCCTCGTGTTCCAAATAGTGCTGCACATTTAGAATGTGGGGATTATTTAGTTTCAAAACTAAATGAGTTTGGAGCTGACGTTGCAGAACAAAAGGTTATGCTTAAAACTTATGATGGAATTTCTTTAAATGCACGCAATATTATAGGTGTTTACAACCCCGATCAAAAGAAGAGAGTTTTGCTCTTTGCACATTGGGATACACGACCTTTTGCTGACCAAGAATCTGATAAATCGAAACGAACTCAAGCCATTCTTGGCGCTAATGATGGAGCGAGTGGGGTAGGAGTGCTGTTAGAGATTGCAAGACAATTGAATGAAACTCCTGTAGATATAGGTGTCGATATTATTTTGTTTGACGCTGAAGATTGGGGACAACCAAGCTTCGAGTCTAATCAAGTGCCAGGTGATTGGTGGTGCTTAGGCTCTCAATATTGGGCTAAAAATCCACATAGGCCTAATTATCGTGCCAATTTTGGAATACTTCTTGATATGGTTGGTGCATCCAATGCAACATTCTATAAAGAGGGCTACTCAGTTCAATATGCTTCAAATGTTACTGAAAAGATTTGGAGATTGGCTTCAAAAATGGGTTATGGTGACTATTTTAAAAATAAAAAAGGGGGCTATATAACAGATGATCACGTTGCAGTCAATCAAATGCACAGAGCACCAAGTGTAAATATTATCCACACTTCAGAAGGTAGCCCACATGGTTTCGGTGATTTTTGGCACACACACAAGGATGATATGAGTGTAATTAATAAAACGACACTTAAAGTTGTAGGTCAAACGGTGATGGAAGTGGTGTATAACGAGCAATAGGAACTTAAAGTAGATAAGAATAAAGAACAATATATATAATGCAAACGATAGATCAAGTACAAGAAAAAATTGTAGAAGAATTTGATGTCTTTGATGATTGGATGGACAAGTATTCACTAATTATTGAGGAAGGCAATAAGCTAGAAAAGTTAGACGAATCGTATAAGACGCCTAATAACATTATTGAAGGATGTCAAAGTCGTGTATGGTTACAAACCGACTTTGAAAATGGAAAATTGTATTTCCGTGCAGAAAGCGATGCAGTAATCGTTAAAGGCCTTTTAGCTCTAGTGCTTCGCATTTTTTCGGGTAGAACTCCAGATGAAATTATTTCAGCTGATTTGCATTTTCTAAAGCAGATTGGACTCACAGAACATCTTTCTCCAACACGCTCTAATGGATTGCTGGCAGTTATAAAACAAATTAGGTTTTATGCCATTGCATACAAGGCCAAGGCGGAGCAGAAGAAATAATCAAAACTTTCTTGCAGAAAAATCTGTTTATTAAGATAGCAATTACACTCATGTGCTTCTTAGTAATATAGATACTTATGCCTGAAGGTCCATCCATTGTTATCTTAAGAGAGTCCTTAAATCAATTTAAAGGCAAGCAAATTATCAGCATAGCTGGTAACAGTAAAATAGATCAAAGCCGATTATTAAATAAGTATGTCTTGGATTTTAAGAGTTGGGGCAAACATCTGTTGATCTGTTTTGACGATTTTACTGTCAAGATTCATTTGCTTATGTTTGGCTCCTACACAATAAATGATCAAAAGGATCGTGACCCCAGATTGCTACTATCATTTATAAATGGCTATGTGAATTTCTACTCCTGCTCTGTAAAGATATTAGAAGGATACGTAGATATGCACTATGATTTCTCATCTGATGTAATGAGCGACAGCTGGGATCAAGTCAAAGCACTTGCTAAGTTGAAGGATATCCCAAATACAATGATATGTGATGCGCTTTTGGAGCAAGATATCTTTGCAGGTGTTGGAAATATCATTAAAAATGAAGCCCTATTTCGGGTAAAAGTTCACCCCGAATCTACTGTTGCCAATATCCCAATCCCTCTACTACAAGAAACAATATCTGAAGCTCGTAATTATAGTTTTGACTTTTTGAAGTGGCGAAGAGCGTTTGTTCTTAAAAAACACTATTTGATTTATAACCAGAAACTTTGCAAGATATGTAATTCTAAGATTACAAGAAAAAACACAGGAGTTAAAAACCGCCGAAGTTTCTTTTGCGAAAATTGTCAAAACAGATATTAGTAAGCCCACTCCGAAAAATCAAACTCGGTCACTTCCGCCCATAAATCCCTAAAGATACTATGGTAAAATCCAAGTAAATCTGTTCTTTCTTTTCATGTTAATTGAATTTTTTATATATTTGTTATAGACAAGAGGAAAGCTTCGATTCTTTGAACCGATGTTTATCCTGTGAAGTGGGTGTAATGCC
>DATERO010000035.1:0-9765 GCA_035271465.1 Dysgonamonadaceae bacterium
CAACTCTCGACTAAACCCGCCTATAACACTAAACCCTGTTAAAAACGAATCATATTGGGCGGAATGGAGATATTTTAAAGAAACAGGTGGAGGCTTTATGTGTGATTGGGGTGCACATAACTTTGATATCGGTCAGTGGGCTTTGAAAAAAGATCGTAGCGGCCCAGTAAGAATTATTCCTGCAGGATATAAAGATACTAAGCATCTCACGTTTGTGTATGACAATGGCTTGGAAATGACAAACGAACCATATAATGATCAAAGAACACTTGGAGTAAAGCTTTGGGGAACCGATGGCTGGATTGAAGTATCACGCGGTAGAATTACAGCATCAGACGAATCGCTACTACCTATAAAAGATGAAAAATTAGATCCTGCGCTCTACGAATCAAGCTCGTCACATCTTCAAAACTTTATTGATGCAGTAAAAGCAAGAATTGATCCATTAGTTCCTGTTGAAATTGGACAGCGTACAACTACTTGTAGCATTTTGGGTAATATCGCATCTGAATTAAAGAGACCTGTAGATTGGTCACCCACAAGTCAGTATTTTATAAACGACCCAGAAGCTGCTTTACATTATCATAGAGAATATAAAAACGGTTATAAACTTTAACATTAATAATCATGAAATATTTATCACGTCGTAACTTTTTAAAAACGACTGCTCTTGCAAGTGCAGGAGCAGTTTTAGCAAATCATCCTATAACTACTTTAGCTAGTCCTAAACAGACTTCGGAGCCAACGCTGAAAGGCAAAAAGGTTTTGTTTATCTGGGGTGGATGGGATGGACATGAACCCAAACAATCAATTGATGTATTTGTGCCATGGATGAAATCAGAAGGAGCAGAAGTAGTTGTATCTGATACCTTAGATAGCTACTTAGATGAATCATTAATGCAGTCGTTAGATTTGATTGTTCAAATATGGACCATGGGAAAGATAACTGAAAAACAGGAGAAAGCGCTACTCAAAGCCATCAAAGGTGGAGTAGGACTGGCTGGATGGCATGGAGGTATTGGAGATTCATTTAGAGATAATGTAGAGTTCCAATTTATGGTTGGAGGTCAATGGGTTTCGCATCCAGGAGGTGTGATTGATTATAAGGTAAATGTAACAGATCAAAAAGACTATGTCACTAAAGGACTTAGTGACTTTGATATGCATTCTGAACAGTACTACATGCACATAGATCCAAATGTAAAGGTGCTGGCAACAACAAAGTTTAGTGGTGAGCACGCTTCATGGATTGACGGTTGCATTGTTCCAGCAGTGTGGAAGAAGTATTATGGTGATGGACGTATCTTCTATTCATCATTGGGGCATGTAATGTCCGACTTCAAAGTGCCCGAAGTGTTAAAAATTCAACAACGTGGAATCAGATGGGCTGCAGAAAGTAAATACCATAATAAGGAGAAGTGGAAGCAGCCTATTTATGGATAAATCGATCTGAGTAGCGTAAAAGCTAAATTTGAAAGCAATAAAAGACAACCGCAATTTAATGTGAAAATTAAAATGCGGTTGTTTTTTGTTTTACTATCCTAATAAAAAGCGAATATTGGAAAACCTGTGCTGAAATTATTTATACTTCATCCACTTAATTAATTCTTTTATTGATGGCTTTTTACCATACATTAAAATACCCACCCTGTATATCTTGGCAGCCATTATCGATGTAAGAATAAAAGAACCATATAAAAGAACTACTGATAAGAGTTTTTCCCACAATGGAACACCAAACGGCAATCGTACCATCATGACAATGGGAGAAGTAATGGGGATGAGCGAACACCAAAATGCCAAGGGACCATCAGGATTATTTATGCTGTAGAAACCTGCGTAGAAAGCAAACAACATTAATAAGGTAATAGGTGTCATAAATTGTTGTGTATCTTGCTCATTATCCACAGCTGATCCAATAGTGGCAAATATTGATGCAAACATCACAAATCCTCCAATGAAATATATAAGGAATAAGAAAATAATCTCAAACCAATTGACCGTCATAATTGAGGCTAATGCACCTTCCATATTGAATCCTTGTGTAGCCATATTTCCGCTAGCACTAGCAATTTCTGTTGCTTGTTCTGGATTTATAAGAAAAGCTGATGCTCCTGTAAATAATATACCCATCAGTACTCCCCAGAAAACTAATTGAGTAATACCCACTAATCCAATACCTACGATTTTTCCAATGAGCATATAAACGGGTTTAACCGACGAAATCATTACTTCAACAATGCGGCTTCTTTTCTCTTCCATAACCGCTTGCATTACCATACTTCCATAAATCATAATAAACATATATATCAGTATAGTAAATAACCCACCTACAATTGATGCAACAATAGTTGAGGTTTCGGATATACTCCCATCTTGCCCCCATTTCATTGTAGAAAGTGATATATTACCTCCCGACTCAATGATTTGTTTTACTTGATCAATCGTTTTGCTATCAACATTATCTGAATGAGATAAAGCCTCTAGCTTTTGCTCTGAAACTTTTTCTGAGAGGTTTCGCTCTATCGATGATAGTAAATCTAAAGGTGCTTGTTTTTCCGACAAGAAACTTACAGCTTTTGGGTTTTTACTCAAATCATCGGTAATTTGAAGTATTGCATATACATCTTTACCAAGACGAGACTGCTGATCTTTTATATCGCTATTGCCAATAACCTCATACTTATACTTTTCCGAGTCTTTAAACTCAGTAGCATATATTCCAGACTCATCAACTACTATAATTTTACGCTCACCCGAATCTTGGATGGTTGACAACCAATAGGGAACAAATACCAAAGCCGTAAATAGGAAAGGCATAAAGATAGTAAGAAGAATAAACGATTTTTTTGTTACACGTGATATATACTCGCGTGATATAATTATTTTTAATGCGTTCATAGGGTAAAAGATATTATGTTACTTAGTTACGGTTTCTATAAAAACTTCATTCATGGTTGGTAGCTCTTCTTCAAATGCAACAACTTTATATTTATCCAACATAAGCTTAATCAATTGCGAATGATCCATATCCAATGGTCTTTTAATACGCACATCTGAAAATTCATTATATTTATTATTAGAAAGAACTTGCAAATTCAATGATTCATTATCAAAAGAATCTGTCAACAATCTAAATTTATAAATATCTTTTTTGTGTTCATTCCTTAGTTGATATACACTGCCCTGTAAAACAACTTCTGATTTATTTATGAGAGCAATTTCATCACACAGTGCTTCCACCGACTCCATATTGTGTGTAGATAGAATAATAGTTTTCCCCTCCGCTTTAAGCTTCAGCATTTCTTGCTTAATCAATTCTGCATTCACAGGATCGAACCCACTAAATGGTTCATCAAAGATAAGGAGGTCAGGATTGTGAATAATAGTTGATATAAATTGCACTTTTTGTTGCATTCCTTTCGACAGTTCTTCTACCTTGCGGTTATACCATCCCATTATATCAAACTTTTTGAACCATTTAACAATCTCTTGATGTGCATGATCGCGTGACATACCTTTTAATCGAGCAAGATACATTGCCTGTTCGCCAACTTTCATCTTTTTATAAAGACCACGCTCTTCGGGGAGATATCCGATCTTATAAATGTCCTTTCTTTCTAAGGGACTTCCGTTCAAAAACACCTCTCCGCTATCAGGAGCTGTAATACGCGTTATAATGCGTATGAGCGTTGTTTTGCCTGCGCCATTTGGTCCAAGTAGACCAAAAACGGCACCTTGTGGTACGCTAATACTTACTTTGTTTAGTGCTAGATGCTGAGAAAATTGCTTCACAACATCTTTCGTCTCTACATAATGCATATATGTAATTATTTAGTTTATAATTTCAAACCTGTAGATTATTTTCTTTATTATCTATTGAACCAAACTCCTAATATTTAAGTATCACCTGTTCTCCAAGCATCTTAGCTAGAATCATTTTGATCTCTTCAAGTTTCTTTTTCTCTTCTAAAAGCTTTAGAGTTATTTCAAAATCATCGTTCTTTGATGCCAATCTTATTTTTTTCATTACTTGTGCAATTTGTTTCATAACATATGCATTCTTTAATTCTGTAGTAACGCGTGGAACAAGTATTTCCAATAAATTCTCCTCCAACAATCTTGAGCTATTATCTTCAAAATCATCTCCAAGAGATTTTGCATGAATCTTACTCAATTGATAACGGTCGCTCACCATTTCTGCAGCCAACTTGCTTATATCAGGGTTGGAGTGCGACATGAAATATTTAGCTGGATCAAAATTGGTGTTGAATGACTCTCTGTATGCCTCTTCAAACATCTGCTCATAGAGTGGATTTTGTACTTTTATATTGTCTCTCTCCAAATCGGAGTGAATAAACTCTATCACAGTACTGCCTTCCTCTACCAAAACATCAATTTCTTCTGTTTGTTTACCTTTTTTTATTTTTTGCTTCTCGTAGCGTTGAAAAATAGGCTTCATCCCATAACGAACCATGTATCGAATGATCTCTTTTTCATAACTTTCGATGCGACTATTTTTTCGTGTAGATGTAATGTTCTTTACCTTATCGCTTGAAGCCTCTTTTACATCACTATCTTTTGGTCGTAACACAGAGGGCTGTAATGGCCTGTTTTTTTGATTATAATTCCGATTTCGAATCTTATTTACTTCCTGTATCAGTATTTTTTCATTAATCTCTAACATACTAGCACTACTCTTCATGTAAACCGAGCGTTTTATTCCATCAGGAATAAGAGCAATGCTCTGTACAATATTTGAGATTAATCCTGCTCGCTTAATAGGATCATCTTTGGTCTCTTCTAAAAGTAGCTGCGTTTTAAATCGAATAAAATCAACCTCATTCTCTTCAATAAACTTATTAAAATTCTCTGCATTTTGTTTTCGAGCAAATGAATCAGGGTCTTCTCCTTTAGGTAGCATAACTACTTTTACATTCATCCCTTCTTCCAATAACAAATCAATCCCTCTTAGTGCAGCTGATATACCGGCTGCATCTCCGTCGTAAAGCACTGTCATGTTTTGTGAAAACCTGCGAATAAGTCTTATCTGACCCGGAGTAAGTGCTGTACCGGAAGATGAAACAATGTTTTCTATTCCTGCTTGATGCATTGATAAAACATCAGTGTATCCTTCAACCAAAAAACAACTATCGGCTTTGACTATAGCTTTCTTTGCAAAATAGATACCGTATAGCTCACGACTTTTAGAATATATTTCGCTTTCTGGAGAGTTAACGTACTTAGCTAATCTATCAGACTTTTTGAGAATACGTCCGCCAAATGCAACCACTTTACCTGACAAAGTATGAACAGGAAAAATAACCCTACCCCTAAATCTATCATACAAAGGACTATTATTTTCTCCCCCTGCCGCAAGTCCTGTTTTGATAAGAAACTCTTTTTTATATCCTTTTCTTAAAGCATCTGCAGAAAATGCGCCACGATCTTCTAAGGCATAGCCCAATTCAAACTTTTTGATAATGTCATCTCTGAAACCGCGTTCTTTGAAGTATGACAAACCGACACTCTTCCCCTCGGGATGTTCATAAAGCAAATCTTTGAAATAAGTACGTGCGTATTCATTGATAATAAACATACTTTCGCGCTCACTTTCTAAGACCTTCTCCTCGTCGGTCATTTCTCTTTCTCTTACTTCAATATTATATTTCCTAGCAAGATATTTCAAAGCTTCATAATAAGAGAGTTGTTCGTGCTTCATTATGAAATGAACAGCTGTACCCCCCTCACCACATGAAAAACATTTGCAAATATTCTTAGCTGGAGAAACAGAAAAAGATGGTGTTCGATCGTCATGGAAAGGGCATAAACCTAAATAGTTGACCCCCCTTTTTTTGAGCGTAACAAAATCAGATACTACCTCCACAATCTGAGCAGTATCTTGAATTCTATCTATAGTAGTTTTATCTATCATTTTTTAGGATTACGAAATTAGGTATTAAAGTTGTAAATAAATCACAAACAGAGAAAATAATCTTATATTTGTGGTGAGCTATTCGTTTTCATAAATCTAACAAAATTATTTTAATATGGATACTATAAACTGGTCAAATCTATCATTCGGCTACATGAAAACTGATTATAACGTACGTTGCTATTACAGCAACGGTGAGTGGAGCAAACCGGAAGTAACCGACTCTGAATCACTAAACATACACATAGCTGCAACTTGCTTACACTATGGGCAAGAGGCATTTGAGGGTATGAAAGCGTTTAGAGGAAAAGACGGTAAAGTTCGTGTATTTAGAATGCGCGAAAATGCTCTTCGCTTACAAAACTCTTGTAATGGCATTATGATGGCTGAACTTCCTGTTGAGTTATTTGAAGAGTGCATTCTAACAGCAGTAAAGAAAAATGAACGTTTTGTGCCCCCTTATGAAAGTGGAGCATCACTATATATTCGCCCATTGTTATTTGGTACAAGTGCGCAAGTAGGCGTAAAACCATCTACTGAATATACTTTCTTAGTATTTGTAACACCAGTAGGTCCATACTTCAAAGAAGGATTCAAGCCTACCCCTATGGCTATCTTACGCGAATATGACAGAGCTGCACCACTTGGAACTGGAACATATAAAGTAGGTGGCAACTATGCTGCTAGCATGAAGTCGGGAACTATAGCTGCTAAAATGGGTTATTCAGCCGTGGTTTATCTCGATGCAAAAGAGAAGAAGTATATTGATGAGTGTGGCCCAGCTAATTTTTTCGGAATAAAAGACAACACCTATATTACTCCAAAATCTACCTCCATTTTACCTTCTATTACCAATAAGAGTTTGATGCAATTGGCAGAAGATATAGGCATGAAAGTAGAGCGTCGTCCTGTCCTTGTAGAGGAATTGTCAACATTTGAAGAAGCAGGAGCTTGTGGCACAGCTGCGGTAATTAGTCCAATTCTAAGAATAGATGATGTAAGCGAAAACAAAACGTATGAGTTTTGCAAAGATGGAGAACCAGGAGCTATCTCAAAAAAACTATACGACAAATTACGTGCAATACAGTATGGTGATGAGGAAGATGTGCACAATTGGGTGACGATAGTTGAGTAAAAAGATGGAAAGTCAAGTTATCACTAAAACTGATAACATTTGGAGTTATGTCACAGTATTTACTACTATCGATGGTGATGAAATCGAGAGACAAATCGAACTTAATATTGAAACAGGAGAGCTAACCTATTAGTTTGGAGGTCCAATAAGCTTTGCCTTAACCTATAAAAGGACAATAAATAATAATAAAAAGTCATCTCTACCAAGATGACTTTTTTATCTTAATATTCCATCCTAATTAAATACCATTTTTTTTAATTATCTTCGAAACTTATTATTATCCATGTAAATGAATTGAACAATGCATATAAAACCAATATATATTCTGCCCCTTTTATTTATTGTGCTCCTCTTTCCTGGATGTACAAATAAAAGTAAGAACACTTCAAGCAATAATGAGAGTACACATTTAACTATCGGGGTTATGTCGTCAATGGATTATCTTCCTCTGGCAGTGGCTCAACAAAATGGACTATTTGAAGAAGAGGGAGTCAATATTACAATCCATAAATTCTATTCTGCGAATGAGCGTGATGCTGCATTTCAGAGTAATAATCTAGATGGAACCATCATAGATTATACAGGAGCTGCAATACAACGTGCAGGAGGGATCAACCTGAGAATTACCTCGCAATGCGATGGAACCTTCGTATTAATTGCAGGAAAAGATTCAGAAGTAAACAATATAAACGATTTAAAAAGGAAACAGGTGGCTATTTCTCGCAATACTGTTATAGACTTCTGTACAGACATGGTGTTGCAAAAAGCAGACTTGCAGTTAGATAATATTGATAGAGTGGAAATTAATAAAATCCCTCTACGATTAGAGATGTTGAAGAATGGCAAAATTGATGCAACTATGCTACCCGATCCTTTTGTGAGCATAGCTTTACAAGATGAAAGCAGAAGTATTATTGACATTAAGGAAATGGATATTCACGTTACAGGCATTGCGTTTCACGAAAGAGTAATTGAACAAAAGAAAGAAGCTCTACAGCGTTTTTACCGTGCATACAATCAAGCCATAGCTCTTATCAATTCACAACCAGCAGCCCAGTTTCACTCCCTACTTATTTCTGAAATCGGATTTCCAGAAGAGCTTGTAGCCAACATCACTCTTCCAACATACACCGTGGCTCAACTGCCCCAGGAAGAAGACTTAGCAAGAGTAACTGCATGGTTGAAATCAAAAAAACTGGTTCCTGACAGCTTTGACATTTCTACAATAATATCAGAAGATTTAATTCCTTGAATCATCATAATATGCACTCTGGCAAACTATCCGTTAATAATGTATCCGTCAATTTAGGTAGAACGCCTGTGTTGAAAGATATTTCATTCTATTTGGATAAAGGAAAAACACTTACGGTGGTTGGCCCATCTGGCTGTGGCAAATCAACTTTACTCAATGTATTGAGCGGAATTATAAAGAACTACAAAGGGGAGATATTGATGGGTTCAACTTTATTAAAAGATGCAGAACTGAATTATGGTTATGTGCCACAAAATTTAGGGCTGCTCCCCTGGAAGAGAGTAAAAGAAAACATCATGTTGCCACAGAGAATCAACAAAAACAATAAAATTGATGCGAGTGAAGTAAAGGATATTATAGCAAAGTTGGAATTGACTGATTTACTTGACAGATACCCCTCGCAGCTCAGTGGAGGTCAACGACAGCGTGTGGCTTTGGCGCGAGTCTTCACCTCTCAGTCCGATATTTTATTAATGGATGAGCCGTTTTCTGCTTTAGATACACTTACTGCAGATACATCTCGTGAGCTGTTTTTAGATTTGTGGAGAAGGTACCAACCTACCACTATTTTCACTACACACAATTTGTCGGAGGCAGTAAAATTGGGAGAAAACATTTTACTGTTGGACAGACAACCCGCAACTGTCCTGCAATTTGTAAAAAACCCACTATTTGAGAACAAAAATTATAGTGAAACTGATTTTGCAACGTTCAAAAAACAACTTATGGAATGGATTCGAGAAGGTCTTACTAATAAATTAACCACAGATGATTAAATCTAAAAACAGAGGATGGTTCCTTCTGCCCAAGTCTTTCCGGCTTTTGTTTGGTGGTATTTTGTCATTCAATGTCATTTGGTGGTTATTGGCTATTGTTTTCAACAACAAAGCTTTGCCAAATCCAATTGATGTATACTCAACACTCCCAAAAACTTTATCACAAGGTATGTTCGACCATTCAATGGCAAGTCTTCAGCGCATACTGATAGGTGTATTTATAGCATTGGCTTTAGGCATGGTCGGAGGATTACTAACTGGGTTAAGCAAAAAAGCCAACAAGCTACTTAATCCATTGCTTTATCTCTCCTATCCAATTCCTAAACTGGCGCTCCTTCCCGTTGTTATGATAATTTTTGGAATTGGTGAAACTACCAAAGTAGTGATGATTGTTCTAATCATTGTATTTCAAATCATTATCTCTATTCGTGATGCTATTCGCAATATTGATAAAGAGAACTACTATGTGCTCTCAACACTTGGTGCTTCAAAAGCACAACAAATTTGGCACGTTGTTTTGCCAGGTATACTACCCGAAACTCTTTCTGCATTAAGAGTATCAGTAGGTATAGCAACATCCGTGCTTTTTGTAACGGAAACTTTTGGAACAGACAAAGGTTTGGGCTTTTTTATTGTTGATGCATGGATGCGTATCGACTACCTAGCG
>DATERO010000036.1:0-5639 GCA_035271465.1 Dysgonamonadaceae bacterium
TCAGCGGAGAGGGAGGGATTCGAACCCCCGGAAGCTCACACTTCAACGGTTTTCAAGACCGCCGCGATCGACCACTCTGCCACCTCTCCTTGGTCTTATCTCAAAAGCTGCGCAAAGATAGAATTATTTTTTTAAATAAAAAAACAAAAGACAATTAGATGTGCAAAATCTTTTGATAATATTTTAGATGCTCCAAAACAAAACAAAATAATAATCGTATCTTTGTGTAAACTAAGACTTAATTGAATATATGCTATTTACCGAACTAAATTTGTGCGCCGAAGTACTGGATGGCTTGAGTGCCATGAACTTCAAAGAAACAACTCCCATACAAGAGCAAACAATTCCGCTAATACTACAAAAAAAAGATATCATTGCCTGTGCACAAACAGGTACTGGCAAAACTGCCGCTTTTCTATTACCACTCATTCATAATTTGCAGTCTGAACCACATGAGCCTAACAAGGTAAACGCCATCATAATGGCCCCTACCCGTGAGTTAGCGCAGCAGATAGATCAACAAATGGAAGGATTCTCTTATTTCTCCTCGTTTTCTTCAGTTGCCGTTTATGGTGGTAGCGATGGCGATGCTTGGTCAACTCAGAAAACTGGTTTGCAAAAAGGTGCAGATGTGGTAGTTGCAACACCAGGACGACTGTTATCACATATCAATCTATATGATATTGACTTTTCGGGTGTGAAATATTTGATATTAGACGAAGCCGACAGAATGCTGGATATGGGCTTTTATGATGACATCATGAAAATTGTAAAGCTTTTGCCTGCCAATAGACAAACGCTGCTATTTTCGGCTACAATGCCTCCTAAAATTCAAGCGTTGGCAAAAAGTATATTGAACGAACCCGAAGAGATTAAAATTGCTGTTTCTCGTCCCCCTGATAGTATTATGCAATCTGCGTATATATGCTACGAAAATCAAAAGACAGCTATTATTACCGAGCTTTTCTCTAAAAAGAAACCCAACAAAGTAATTGTCTTTGCTGGATCGAAGATAAAAGTGAAAGAGGTAACAAAAGCACTAAAGCGAATGGGAATTGCGGTGGACGAAATGCACTCAGATTTAACACAAGAACAGCGAGGAATCGTTATGCATGAATTTAGAAATAACAGGGTGAACTTGTTGGTAGCTACAGACATTCTTTCGCGTGGTATTGATATTGACGACATATCGCTGATCATAAACTACGATGTGCCTCATGACTCCGAAGACTATGTGCATAGAATTGGACGTACAGCTCGAGCGGGAGAGCAAGGCATGGCAATTACTTTTGTTTCAGTTGAAGAACAATATAAATTCAAGCAAATTGAGAAGTTTCTTGGCAAAACAATTTTCAAAATTCCTGTTCCAGCAGATTTAGGCGAAGCTCCTGAATACAATCCTGAACAAAACAGACAGCAGAAAAGATCCTTTGGGAAAGGTGGTGGTAAAGGTAGAAATCCAAATCATAGATCAAAAGGTGGTTCTACTCCTAACAGAGGAAGAGCACAAAGATAAAATCGACCATAACAAATGAATTGCAGGTCGATTTATATCTTTTTTTCTATAAACACTCAATTACTGAGTGTTTTTTTATGCCTTATTCATCAAACTATTGATTTTGGGTATGTGATCTTTTATCTTAGATTAGCTACCGCACGAATCCCTCCTTAAATCCGCATATCACAAAGCTAACAGTCTTTTCTGAAAAAAAATCAGTGTTCTCTCAGAATGAAGTATGCTGATGTTTAGTTTTTCACATTTTGTTTTTCATATATAGCTTATAAACAGGTTTTATATTCTTGATTTTCTGTTATTTATAGATATTTTTAAAAGTAGGAGGTTGTATCGTGTGGCTTCTTCAACCCCAAAAAACATCTCCAAAGGATTCTTCCAACCATATATCGTATACATATTATGTGTAAAGACGCATCTTTAACATTCTTTACCTTCTCCACAGGCAAGATTTCCCACATCTACGATTTAATGAGTGTAAGAAGTCAAACAATTTAAAAGTATAAACAATGAAACATTTTTCAAAACTCACATTTATAGTAACGGGACTATTGCTTTCCGTTTTCCTATTTCAATCATGCTTAGATAAAGATGATGATAAAATTTCAATCTATTATCCAAATGCATTAGTTACAGTTAAGCATAGAACGGACAGTACATTTTATTTGCAACTTGATGCAGAAAGAACATTGCTGCCCACAAATATTAAGAAATCACCTTTTGGCAATAAAGAAGTTAGGGCATTAGTAAACTATTCAGAGGTAAACGAAGACAGCAAAGAATTTACACAAGCAGTTCACATCAACTGGATTGATAGTATTCTCACAAAACAAACTGTTCCTTTTTTAGACACAGAAGAATTTGACCTTACGTATGGTAATGACCCTGTAGAAATAATCAATGACTGGGTAACAATTGCTGAGGATAGCTACTTAACACTTCGCTTCAGAACACGCTGGGGATATACCCATGAACCACATTATGTGAACTTGGTAACTGATGTAAACGAAGACAACCCATATGAAATTGAATTTAGACACAATGCATACGGAGATGTTTCTGGAAATAGTGGAGATGCATTAGTTGCATTCAGCTTGAAAGACTTACCTGACACAAATGGTGAGACAGTTAAACTAAAACTAACCTGGATGTCATTTAGTGGAAAGAAGAGCGCTGAATTCGATTATCGTACGGATACAGAGACCAAAGGATCACTCGTTCTTAAAAATGACAACAACTTTATTCAAGCAATTAAATAGAACTTTATTAACAACACAGGCAAGACAAATCTTGCCTGTTTGTGTTTATAATAAGCATAAAGTCACGATTTATGGTGATGTAATAGCTAAAATAAAAGAGGAATCATTTCGGGTATTACCAAATAATTAAATATAAGAATTGTCGAACACACTTAAAAAAAATAATTTGCCTGACAATTACTCAATAAAATAATTATTTTTGCAGGATATAATATCATCACATGACTTTGAGCGAGAAAGACAACGAATTTGAGTTGCTGCAGCGTGTACGGAAAGGTGAATCTTCTGCAATGAAAGAAATATATCACCATCATATCCCCTACCTCACTGCAGTGGGTGCTCGTTATATCATTGCTGAAGCCGATTTGAAAGATGTACTGCAGGAGAGCTTCATTAAAATATTTACATCAATTGATAAGTTCGAATACCGAGGAGTTGGATCCCTAAAGGCGTGGATGTCAAGAATAGTTGTGAATGAATCACTGAAACTACTCAAGAGTAAAGAGCGGTTCGATTTTGTTCAAAACGAATGGGAGTTGCCAGAAGTGGAAAATGAAGAGAATAGCCCATCCGATTTAGATGATATCCCTGCAAAAGCCATCCAAGAAATGATTCGTGAACTACCCACTGGATACCGAACTGTTTTCAACCTTTATGTATTTGAAAATAAAAGCCACAAAGAGATAGCATCAATACTAAATATAAAAGAAAATACATCTGCTTCTCAATACCACAAAGCAAAAAATAGATTGGCAGAAGAAATAAACAAGTATAAGAAGACTTTATAGTATGGAAGAAAAATGGATAAATAAATTGCAAAAAAAGATGGAGTCTTATGAAGAGCCTGAGCCATTCGGTTTGTGGGACGACATTGAAGGTGCAATACCTGCAACGAAGTCTTCTCCTATAATGAATTATAAAAAAGTCATCTTATGGACTACCAGCATTGCTGCTATGCTTGCACTTATATTCTTTTTGGGCAAAGAGGATGCATCTTTGCCTACTACCCCTGCTAATATAACATCTCAGGTAACTGAACAAACTATTCAAGAATCAACCACAAATCAGAATCAAAATAACACTATCACTCAACCCTTAGATGAGAAGAAAGAGCTGCTAGCTAAAAACACCATATCCTACAACCAGAAAGAGATAAGTAACACCGAACCTGAGCCCAATGCTGCAATTGTTAGTAAAGAGGATGCAACAGAAAAGCTCGTAAATGATAATATAGAAGAGCCTCAACAAGTTGAAAATAAAGATCCAGTCGATACTCAAATACAACCTGAGAAAGGAAAAGAAAACGAAAATAACAGTTTGCTCCCAAGAGGAAGCGCTAGTGATGGCTCCTTTGATAACTATGACTTTAGAAGAACATCTGCTACTAATGAAGGCAGACTAATTGCCAGTGCATATAGCACAAACTTACCCAACACATCGGGCGAAAGTAGTGGCTATGGCGAGCTGATAGCAAGAGCAACGCTGCCTGGACAAATGTCTGCCAATGCCATCAGTGAGCAAGGTCCGGCCGAAGATATTATCTTTTCGAATATAGGCGAAGAGACCATTACAAAAACTGAACACAAACAACCTGTCAAAGCAGGTTTGTCACTCCGCTACCAACTGAGCGACAAATTTGGCATTGAAAGCGGAGTAACCTATACCTATCTTTCATCCAGTCTCACTTCGGGCACAAGCAAGAACTTGTACGAAACAGAACAATCACTGCAATACATTGGCGTTCCCCTAAATGTGATGTACAATATATGGGACAACAAACAGATGGGTTTTTATGTCTCTGGTGGCGGATTGGTTGAAAAAAATATAAGTGGAAAATCTCAAACAAACTATATTATCAATAATAAGATAGAACTTACTGAACAGAATAAAATAAAAGATAGACCGCTTCAATTTTCTGTAAACAGTGCAGTTGGTTTCCAATATAATGCATCATCCCTGTTGGGTGTTTTTGTTGAACCAGGCATAGGCTATTATTTCAATAATGGAAGCGATATAGAGACAATATATAAAGACAAACCGTTGAATTTCAATTTGAAAATAGGGCTTAGGTTTAATATTAAGTGATTGGTGGCTATAAATAAATAGCTTCACAATCAACTCCTACCTGTTATACGTTTCTAATAATGCCCGTATTTTAAAGCTCCAGCGGAGCGTACTGTCTTTAGCAAACACAAACAACACTTCATCTCTAGCACCGTAGGTGCGAGCTGCATTTGAATATTAATCAATACGATTACACTATATTTTAGAGTTGTATCATCCAATTCGCCGCTCTCATTCTCGACTTTCTCCTCAGCTTTTCTTTCGCTTTGTCCCAATCTGATGTTTGTCAGATTTATAAAAATATCTACTCGATTTATTCTACTCTATTCGGGATTTCTAATCGGTGTCACCACAATCTCTTTTTAACATATTGAATAGAGTAAAGCTCATAAATAATTACCAAAACAGATGCAATAACTGTAGTGGGTAACTTTGAACCGTCAAAAAATAGCAAAGTAAAACCAGCAGCTTTAAGAACAACAGGATAAATCACGAAAGTATCACAGTTTATACCAATAAGTAGAGGCACGATAAATCGCGCCTCTACTGCTATATAGGATATAATTAGTGTTTATCAGAAAACACTAAACTTTAAAGTATTTGCTTTATTCTTTCGAAGACTAATTATTTTCTGGTCTCAATTTTCTAACAACCGCACCAGTTCTCCACATTTCACTTTCACGTAGTTCAGCTAACTCTTTTTCTAAACCTTCTCTATAGTCTGGTTTAGAGTTCGTATCAATTGAACGTTGTGCTTCATTGCCAGAGGCAACTTCTTTATATAGCTTCTCAAACACTGGCTT
>DATERO010000037.1:0-5019 GCA_035271465.1 Dysgonamonadaceae bacterium
TTAGGACATCCGGCATGTGTAAAGCCACTAAATCCAACATTTTGATCATGATGAATAAGTGCTGCAGCTTCTTCAGCACTAATAAATTTTAAAGCCATGTATAATAATTTTTTATATGTGATTTATTCGTATTTGCGATGAAGAATTTCGCTATATATGATTGCTTTTTTGAACTCTTCAGTAATATCGCCATGAAAAAGTTCATTAGTATAAGATTTCCCTGTATCATCTGAATCTTGATAGGAAACACTCTCCATTTCATCTTCTACATATAAAGATTCTGACAAAGAAGACATTCCTTCTTGCGATGCTTTTAAACCCATATCACTATTTTCGAAAGATTCATGAGTTGATAAAAGAGGACGTGGTGTTTTTTTCTTTAATGTTTCGGCTCTTTTTTGAGGAAATGGTGGTAAGGTCTCTTTTAGTTCCCAAGGTTCTGGCATCTCGGGTACAGTTGGCTTTTGAGATTGTGTTATTTCTTTTTTAGACTTCACGAAGAAGTTAACTATAAACACAATAAAAGCAATTATTAAAAAACCAAGATCACCTATATCCATTTTTTCATTACTTTTGTAGTTCAGACAAAAGTACTCATTTTTAATATTAGATACAAAAAAATATTTGAAATGAATACGAAAAAATCGAGCGTAGCTTCACAGCCACACTCGACACTTTAACCAAAACCTTAACTATGAAAACTTCATATCTTTTATGTAGTGACAAACATAATAGAAAATTAGTTAAGAAACAAATATTTAATCAAATTAATTTATCATTATCTAAATCTTGAGATTCTGACAATATCAGTTAGATTTGCATATCTTTAATTAAGCACTTGTTGTAATAACACATAGAATTATGAATTTAAACATAGACAATAAAAAATATAAAGACGAAGAGAAAAAACTATTCATGGAAACATATGGTTGTCAAATGAATGTTGCAGACACTGAAGTAGTAGCCTCTATTATGGAAATGGATGGCTATATCATAACTGACAATGAAGAAGAAGCTGACGCCATTTTCGTAAACACCTGCGCAATAAGAGAGAATGCAGAGCAACGTGTAATACATCGATTAGAATATTTCAATTCTGTTAAGCGCAAACGTGAAGGTAAGCTTATCATAGGGGTGTTAGGTTGCATGGCAGAGAGAGTAAAAGAAGTATTGATTGAACAACATCACGCTGATTTGGTAATTGGGCCTGACTCATATATGGATTTACCCAATTTGATTAGCGCAGCCGAACAAGGTGAAAAAGCAATTAACGTTGAGTTGTCCAAAACCGAAACATACAAAGATGTTATACCTTTGAAGATAGGCGGAAGTAATATCTCTGGATTTATTTCAATCATGCGAGGTTGCAACAACTTTTGCACATATTGCATAGTTCCTTATACACGAGGGAGAGAGAGAAGCCGAGATGCTGAAAGCATTCTAAATGAATTGGAAGATTTAAAGAAGAATGGATTTAAAGAGGTAACATTGCTGGGACAGAATGTAAATTCCTATCTCTATTCTGATGGAAACCGTACAATTGATTTTCCGGACTTACTTGATATGGTAGCTAATCATGCTCCTGAGATGCGAGTGAGATTCATGACTTCGCATCCAAAAGATATGACAGACAAAACTCTATATACGATTGCAAACCATAAAAACATTTGTAATTTTATCCACTTACCTATCCAATCTGGTAGTTCGCGAATGCTAAAGTTGATGAATAGAAAGTATGACAGAGAGTGGTTTTTGGACAGAATTGAAGCAATCAGAAAAATTATTCCTGGCTGTGGCCTGTCAACAGATATAATGTGTGGTTTCCACTCTGAAACTGAAGAGGATCATCAAGAAACACTCTCTTTAATGCGAGAGGTTATTTTTGACTCTGCTTTTATGTTTAAGTATTCAGAAAGACCTGGAACTTTTGCATCTAAGAAACTGAGTGATAATATACCTGAAGAAATTAAGAAAAGACGTTTGCAAGAAATCATAGACTTGCAACGCGAACATATGGAGCTTAGTAATCAAAGAGATGTCGGCAAAGAGTTTGAAGTACTAATTGAAGGTTATTCGAAACGATCACGCGATCAGTTTTTTGGCAGAACTGATGAAAGCAAAGTGGTAGTTTTTGATAAAAAATCTCACAAGATGGGTCAGACTATCCGTGTTAAAATAAACGGATATACATCCGCTACCCTATTGGGTGAATCCATTGTAGAATAACCTGATTCGTTTCAATCAAATTACTTTTTTATAAACAATATCGCTCTATTAGATGTTTTATATGTATATTTGACAAACAAGCGTTTGGTTAAATCAATTAATTAATAACAATCTATAAACATTAAAACAACAATTATGAAAAATTCAGAATCAAAATTACTTTTAGGGTTAGGTATTGGCGTTGCACTTGGAGCAGCCATTGGTTACATAATGGGTAACGACAGAAAAGAAGAATGGTTAGATCAAGCCAATGCATTTGCAGACAAAGTAAGAGCCAATGTAAAAACAGCAGTTTACAAAGGTAAAAGTGAAGTTGATGGTTTAAAAGGAGATATCGAGGATATCACTGAAATGGCAAAAAAAGAATTATCTAAAAAGTAAAAAACCCTAAGGACCTAAACAATGGAAGAAAAAAAAGCAAGTACATTGTTCGAAGAAATGAAGGATGACTTGTCAGGATATATTTCCAATCGATTTAAGCTGTTAAAGCTACAGACTTACGCTAAGACCAGTAAGACTTCAGCACTGATAGGATATGGAATAATAATTATATTTTCTGTATTATTGGCACTATGTATGATTCTTACAACTTTAGCAATATATCTTGGTGTAGTATTAGAAAGTATGTCTCTTGGGTTTGCAATAGTTTCAGTACTTACAATACTTATTGTAGTAGTGATAATATTGACTAGAAAATCTATTAAGAGTAAACTGACAAACATCGTAGTTTCTTTACTAATGGATGATGATGAAAAATAATAGCATATGAAAACATACAAATTAACCCCATTAGATCAATTAAAGCTAGAAGAAAGACAATTGCGCGAAGAAATTAAAATCTCTGAGCAAAAAATGGTGTTTCAGATGCAATATATTAATGATAACTGGGGGTCAATGTTACTAAAAGGCATTACTTCAACCGTTAAGAACAGAGTAACAAATACTTTTGAACATATTTCTCCCATTGCTAACTCACCTTATGTTACAAGAGCGATAGGAGGTGGATGGGGAAGTCTCCTTCTGTCGAATTACAAACTAGTTGGCTCAATGGGATGGAAATTACTAAAGCCTATTGCCCTAACACTACTAAGTAGAAAGGCTAAATCAATGTTATTCCCCAAAAGGAAGAAAAGATAAAAACTTTAAAATTGATGCTGTTTAAGTAAAGACATTGAACACTTCTTAGAATTAAGTAGCAGAACGGTGGACGGTATTTATACCGTCCACTTTTGCTATAAGTGAGCATAGATGCTGAACATCTTTTACACTATGAACGATCACATCCAAATGGCCATCAAAAATTCCATCTTTAGATGATATATTGAGACCTTTAATATTAACAGTTACGTCTTCTGAAATCTTTGCAATTATACGGTTAAGTATTCCCATTTTATCAATACCCGTAAAAGTAATGGATGCCTTAAAAGTATATTGCTTGAAGTCACCCCACGAAACTTCAATCACCTGGTTGCCAAAATGGGATTTTAATTTTAAGCCTACAACACATGAACTCTTGTGGACTTCTACCTCTTGATTTTCAGCCACATATCCGAAAACATCATCACCTGGTAAAGGATTGCAACAAGTAGGTACTATGAAGTTTTTGACAAATTTATTCTCAGTTAAATTGTAGACCTCTTTTCTATTAATAGTAGAATTAGATCCTTGAAGCTTCTTATTTTTACTATCTTTTATGTTGTTTGAAATAGATTTGTCCTTTGCACTATCGTCCGACTGCTTGCGCATTGCGTTATATGCCTGTTTCATATACCGTAAAAGCAAATTATCAGATTGTTCTTTCTGGCTTTCCTTGAAAAACTTAGTATAATCTTGGGGTAGTTCTAATTCATTATTACCGATAAGATAGTATAGATCTTCCTTTTTATCAATATCATAGTAGTGAAGGATTCTATCCAACATATGTCTTTCAATTGGATCTTTATCAAACAATTCCTCTAATTTGACTTTGCCCAGCTTCCCAATTAATCTTCTTTCTCTACGTAAAGCTGCTTCAATTCTTGTTCTTGCTTTGGCTGTTGTTACATAGTTAAGCCATTCGGCCTGCGGTTTTTGTGAGACAGATGTTAAGATTTCAACTTGATCACCACTGTTTAACTTCTGACTTAATGGAACCAATCTATGATTTACCTTAGCTCCGAGACATGTGTCACCAATATCTGTATGTAAAATATAAGCAAAATCGAGAGCTGTTGCGCCTTGTGGAAGTGTTTTTATATCACCTTTTGGTGTGAATACAAAAATCTCCATAGCAAATAGATTCAGCTTTATTGTATCCAGAAAATCTACAGCATTTGGATTTGGATTTGAAAGAATCTCTTGAATCGTTTTCAACCATTTATCCAATTCAGTATCTTCCTCTACTCTATTTGCTTTATATTTCCAGTGAGCTGCAAACCCTTTTTCTGCAATATCGTCCATTCGTCGACTCCGAATTTGTATCTCAATCCACTTACCATCAGGACCCATAACAGTAAGATGTAGTGCTTGATATCCATTTGATTTTGGACGACTTACCCAATCTCTAATTCTATCAGGACGTAGCTTATATATATCGGTAATTGCAGAGTAAATGTCCCAGCATTGTTTTTTTTCGTCCATTCCTGGATATATCTCGAATACTATTCTAACTGCGAATAAATCATAAATCTCTTCGAAATCAACTTTTTTAGTTTCCATCTTATTCCAAATGGAGTAAACCGATTTAACACGAGCTCGCATCTCATACTCAATGTCCATTTTGTCTAATTCAACCACAACAGGTTTTGCAAAATT
>DATERO010000038.1:0-6916 GCA_035271465.1 Dysgonamonadaceae bacterium
TTGCATCAACCTTTTTCACAATCAACTCCAACTCTGCTTTTATTTTATCGATTTTATTATTCATATCATCAACAAGATTATTCCCTTTTTTAGATGAACTTGTGAGAAAACCGATATTGTTTTCATATGTCTGCAATTCAGCCTTCATTCTCTCAAACTGGCGCATCAGCTTATCGCGTTCATGAAAAACTTGTCCACGTGAATGATCTGATCTCGTCATCTCAGATATATTGGATTTAAATGTCTCCAATTTTCTTTCTGATTTATCGATATTCAATCGAGAAAATTGCGCATCAGTTGCTTCGATAAATTCTTTATGTACATTGTTTTTCTCTTTGAAAGGTACAAATCCTATCGCTTGCCAACTTGACATCAAATCTTTAAGAACCTCTAATGCTTCGTCATCCGACAAAGCAGGGTCAATGTTTTTAATTTTATCGGTTATTTCTCTTTTAAGATTTAAATTTTCAACCTCTGCTTCATATAAAGAGTCTGTGTGTTTTTTCTTTTGCTCAAAAAAATAGTCACACGCTGTTATGAAACGCTTCCATATAGAAGAGGAGCTCCTTCTTGGAACCATCCCAATCTCTTTCCATTCACGTTGAAGTGCAATAAACTCAGGAGTAGTTTTTCTCCAGTCTGTGCTATCTTTCATTTCTTCAGCTCGCTCGCATAGCTCAGTTTTTTTCTGCAAGTTATCATCCAACTCCCCACGAATAGTTTGATAGTATGCATTTTTGTTCTTGAAAAACAAATCACATGCAACTCTGTAGCGTTTAAATATCTTCGCATTTACTTTGCGTGGCGCATAACCAATTTCTCTCCATATTGCTTGCAAGTTTAGCACTTCACGCATTTTTGCATCCCAGTCTCTTGTGTTCTTTAGAGCTGAGTAATCAATTGCCTCTAGTTCCTCACAAATTGCAACTTTCTTTTCGTAGTTTTCGCCCTCTTTCTCTTTTAGAGTTTCAATGTGCGATTGGTATTTTTTATTTATCTCAGCAGATATTTCCTTGAATCTTTGCCAGATAGGTTCGCGATCTTTTCGAGCAACAGGGCCTATATCACGCCAATCTTTGTGTAGCTTTTGCAATTGATGAAAAGCCGATACAGTATCTTCTTCTTCTAATAACCTTTCTGCTGATTCACAAAGTCCTGTTTTACTTGCAAGATTTTTCTTGAAGTCGTAATCTCTAAACTCATTGTGAATGCGAACGATGTCATAAAACTTTTCAACTTGCTGTTGAAATGACTGCCATAGTTCGTGTTCTTTTCCATGAGGAACGAGTCTTATATTTTTCCACTCATATTGAATGGAATTAAATTCTTGATAAACTTTATTGAAATCGTCTTGACTTTCGGTAAGTTCTTTCACGCGCTCTATCATTGCCAACTTACGCACAAGATTTTTCTCTTTTTGCTTCTCCTCATCAGCAGCAATTTGCTTTCTCTTTTCAGTCAGCGTTTCCAATAGCTTCTTCCCTTCGGTATTCATGTCAGATTCTTTTGCAGCAAAATCTTCTTCTTTGCCGCCCTCTTTAACAAACTCTGCTTTTTGGGCTTCAACTTCTTTACGACATTCGTTCATGAATAGGTATTGCGCTTTATCTAAATCTTTGCGAGTGAATTTATCTTTTTCAGACAATTTGCGAAGCTTATTTACAACCTCTTCAAATGTCAAAGGGGGTGCAATTTTTGGCTTTATAACTGAAGGGTTTCCCTTTTCGTCTTTTTCGTCACCTTCTTCATCAACAGCTGCTTCTTCTTCTTCCAAATCTTTTGATTCAGATACAACCTCTTTTGATTCAACCTCGGTTTTTTCAGCTTCTCCTTCGTCCGCTTTTTCTGATTCAACTGATGGCTTTACTTCTTTTGTTGCTTCATCTTCAACTACAGACTCATCAACTTCAACTTTAGGCTCATCAGTAACAGATTCCGGTTCAGCTTTATCTTTCACTTCCTCTTTTTTTGCTTTATTTGTTGTCTCCTCATCTTTAGTGGCATCTTTAGATTCAAGGTTAGAGTCATGCTCTACTTCGCTTTGCTCAACTGTTTCTTTCACTTCCTCTTTCTCCTTGCTGTTTGTATCATCCACTTCTACTTTCGAAGCAGGTGTAACATCAGAGTTGGTTACCTCATTACCTTCAATTGGCAAATCTTTGTTTTCTAAATTGTCATTCGCATTCATTAGATCATTCCTGTTTTTAGTTGTAAATCTTGTTATCGATATTACAAATCTGTGTTATCTTCATTTTTCGGTCAATCATTTGCGTACAAACAATTGCTAAATGAGCTTATTAACTATACCTATTACAAATTAAAGCATTTTTTTTCTGATATTAGCGTTTTGGTTTACATATTTAATAGTTTAACAAATAAATCAACCTGATTTAGCAAACAACCCTTCTATTAATATGTTTAAGAAGTAGAATGTCATTACATTTGTAGTGAGCAAACCAAAATAAAATTAAAAAATATGACCGATTTAGTAATTAAGTATGCAGTTTCCACAAAGATAAAACTGCAAGCATTGATTGTAGCTATTTATTTAATGATAATTTCATTGGTGATAGCAGTTGGAGAGATGACAAAAACAGTTCCTGAGTATGGTGTGTATTTTTTCATTGGAGTAGTTGGCATCCTTATAGCACTCTCCTTAATCGTTTCTGTGACAATATCTCAACCAAAACCACTAGTAGTGCTAAACAATGAAGTGCTTTCGCTCAATTTTCCCAGACAAAGATTACGAACCATTGTTTCTTGGGAACAAGTTAGTCATATAGGTATTGGGTTGAGCTACATTACAATGATTGTGGACGAGCAGCAATTGACTGTAGATTTAGACACACTCAGATATCAAGACCTTAAGATACTGAAATCAAAACTGATAGAAATAGCTGAATCAAAAGACATACCATACAATAATATATAGAAGACATTGCAAGGCTTGATGTTTTTTATCATTAAACCTCCGCTTTTAAATTAGATGTTGCAGTACAAGTTCTCTGCTAGTTAATGCTCATTGATGCATTTAACTCTTTATGATGCAACCTTTTCTACAATTGTTCATCTTATAATTATAGATACTGTAATATTTGATGTGTGCTTTAATCATTAACCAACAAGCTATGAACTTAAAGATAACCTCATTCCTGTTTGCTCTTTCTGTTTTATTAACCGCTAACTCGTGCGATAACACTTCGCAAATAGAAGATCAAATAGATGATGATCTCCCCTATCCCATTAACATACAACTGAACACGGTTGAAAACTCTCTGATTAAATCCGACCAAACATTTGCATTCGAGTTTTTCTCAAAAGTGTTTGCTGAAGAACAAAAAGATGAAAACAAGAACTTCATGATTTCTCCTTTCAGCCTCAGCATGGCATTGGCTATGACTTGGAACGGCAGTGACAATGAGACAAAGATTGCTATACAAGAGACCCTCAAAATGAGTGGCATGTCGGACGAAGAAGTAAACAACTACTTTAAAAAACTAAAAGAGTCTTTTGAGAAAACAGACCCTTCTACCAAGTTGGCTATTGCAAATTCTATATGGACCAATGATAACATAAAGATTCTTCCTGAATTTCTATCACTCAATCAAAAGTTCTTCAATGCGACTGTAGAAGCAGTCGATTTTTCAAACTCAGCTACTGCTCAAAGAATTAACCAATGGGCAGAAGACAAAACTAATGGATTAATTAAAGAGGTGATTGAAGAAACAAGTACCCGAGCATTAATGTATTTATTGAATGCACTCTACTTCAAAGGAATTTGGACATCGGAGTTTGATGCAAAGAACACTTCGAAAATGAAATTCATTCCAGAACGAGGTAACTCACATTCAGTTGATATGATGCAACAAAATGCTCACTTCAACTATGCGAGCGACGAAACCATGCAATTGATTGAGCTTCCTTACGGTAATCAAGCTTTCAGTATGATGGTGCTTTTGCCTCAACAAGGCAGAATTATTGCTGACATTTCACGTACATTGCAAAACAAAGATTATTGGGACAATATGAAAAGAAAGTTGCGCGACAGCAATGTTGATTTGTTCCTCCCCAAATTTAAAACCGAGTATAGCAAACAACTCAATAGCGTACTCAAAGATATGGGAATGGATATAGCTTTCACTCCCAACGAAGCAGATTTCTCTCGCATGTCGGACACACCATCTTTTATTTCTTTTGTAAAACAACTCACTTATATTGCAACAGATGAAGTAGGAACTGAAGCAGCAGCAGTAACAGTTGTTGGGATGGGAACAACAAGTTTCCCATCTACACCTGAAAAGGTTACTTTCAAAGCAGACAGACCATTCATTTATATTATTCAAGAGAACTCAACTGGCTCGATCTTATTTATGGGTGTGGTTAATAGATTGTGATGCTCAAAAAACATGTCTAATACAAAAACGACACTTTATTTTTCAATTAAAAGTGTCGTTTGTTTTATAAATACCAGCTTGTGCTAGCTAGCTCTCTTATTCTGGATTTAACAACCTAATATAAAAGATCTTCCCTGTAGCATTGTTGTCTTTAGGTTGAAACCTAACAGTGATTTCTTTTTTACCATTAAGTACCTCAGCAGGAATCTTATATTCTTGATTTATGAATTTATCTTGAGACCACTTGCCTACCAAGTTTTCAGTTACAAGCAACTTCTCATCAATGAGTATATCAAATGTTTTATCACCTGCTTCATTTCCCCAATACTGAACCATTAGCGAGAGGTCTTTTTGTTCACTTGTGTTAAGTGTATACTGAAGAAAACCTTGGTTGCGTGCATCTCTCCATGCAACATCATAGAGTGCACCAGTTTGTGAATTCCTGTTTCTCATCCTATGATCCGACTCTGGTTGCTGTTCACCAGTCTTAATTGCATCAACAGTTCGCTTGTCCAACTCTAATTTAAAACGTTCGTTCTCTTTCGTAATCTCAAGCATCTCATCATATTCCTGATTGGTTGCTGTGAGCCAATACATCATATAACGACTGTCATGAATATTATAAAATGGTTCTAACACCATATTATTGAACTTTGCATCATTAAATAATCCTGATACTGTATAATGAAAAGGCTTACCCTCAACAGCCACCATTGCATCTAATTTAGACTGTATTTCGCTTCTCTCTCCAATAAGTGCTGGGGTGTCGAATAGCGATACAAGTGGGCCATGTGCAATGTGCGCCCAACGATGATCATCAGCTACTAGCCCAACTAATCCTTCTGTAGATGTTTTAGCTCCTAAAAGAATTGGCCCGCGCAATATAGAAACAAAATTTGATACATTCGGCATCTCTTCAAGTGTAACCTTCATTGGCAATTTAATTTCTATAACATCTCCATCTTTCCATGTTTGTTCAATCTCAACATATGAAGATGGTGTAGTGTTACTCGCATAGTTTGTTCCATTATAACTAACCTCCATTTCATTCGAGGCTACCCAACCTGGATGACGTATAAGCAACTTAAATTTTATTGGTTCAGATGTATTAATTGTCAATTTACTAGTTTCTTCATTTGGGAAATCAGTATTTTGAGTAATAGTTACTCCTTTATCTTTCCAATTAAGTTCAGATGCAACAAATAGATTAACGAAAAGCGACTCATCATTATGACTATATATAAACTCTCCATACTTACCATGATTTTCCATTCCTGTTCCAACACAACACCACATTGCTTCGTTAGGAGCTGAATAAACTCGGTAATGAGAAGGACGTGCTGATGTAAAATAAACATATCCTCCATGTTCAGGATGTTGTGTAGAAAGAATATGATTGTACATTGCTCTTTCATAAAAGTCTGCATACTTTGCATCAGGATTCATACGGAAAAGACCTTCTGTAAGTCTCAACATATTAGTTGTATTGCATGACTCTGGGCCTTCTCTTTCCTCGGTATAGCTGATACAATCATCATTAGATGGGAAATGCTCTCTTCGGCTATTTCCACCAAACGATAAAGAACGATTATTAACTACTGTTTCCCAAAAAAAAGTGGCAGCTGTTGTATAGTCATTTTCATTACTCAACTCAGCTACTCTTTGGTATCCTACGGCTTTGGGTACTTGAGTATTGGCATGTCTATTATCAAGATTATCTACTTCTATTGCCATACTATCAAAAATCACTTTATGTGAAAATCGCTTAGCTGCATCTAGATATTTTTCATCATTTGTTATTTGATATGCATCCGCATACACTTCGTTCATACCACCAAACTCATTATCAAGCATTGCTTCCATTTGCTTGTCATCCAAATGTGAAATAAGTTCTATACCCCAATCACTTAGCTCTAAGAACATGCGTTTTGCTTCTTCATTCCCAGCATAAATCCATGCATCTCTCAGTCCAGCATATGTCTTATGTATGTTGTACCAAGGCACCCAATACTTCCATATAATGGCAGTATTACCCTTTCTCAATTCATCCCAAAGTTGTTTTTTTACTCCATCCTCTTCTATTGAAACTGGAAAACCTCCTATATATCCTTTTCCATGCTTGCTATTATCCTGACAGCGTTTTAGCTCTGACAACATATATTCCAGTCTGCTTTTGCATTCTAGGTTACCTGACGCTGCATAGTGGATTGCCATTGCACTAATGTAATGTCCTCCAATATGTCCATCAAGACCATCGCTCTCCCAATTACCATAAGGTTCTGCCTTCATTGGCAATCCAGCTTCACGTAAAAAAGGAGCTAAAAACTTATCAACATCATATTTTAATAACACCTCAACATTTATATCAAGTGCATGTTTAAAAGGACCGTCTAAAAGTTTTACATCACTAAGAGAAAATGTATTTTCATACAATTTGTCTTGAGTTTGCATGTTACTTACAATCGCTATCAATGATAAAGCAATTAATAGAATTTTTCTTTTCATTTTTATATACTATTGGT
>DATERO010000039.1:0-3898 GCA_035271465.1 Dysgonamonadaceae bacterium
TGGCAATAGATATACAAAGAATAGACAGTGTGGTAAATAGACGCAACAAACTTCTCTCGTTTTTACTCAAATCATGCAACAGTTCATTCATACTCACCACAATTTGCTCGCCTTCATTATCAGGTTCGAATTTAGGAATCAGCTCATTAATCGCTTTTATAGCCGCCTCTTCCATGCCATCCTTGACACGTACATAATTGTAATACCCCTCGTTTTCAAATTTTTGAGCCTTAATAATGATGGGAGGTATCTTGCTTTGTAACCCTAGAGTGTGAAAATTATTTACTACACCTATAATTTCATACTCCTCTATTCCTCTTCCTTCTAAAGATACCCAGTTAGTGGGTATACTTATTTTTTGTCCTATAGGGTTATCCATCTCCATAATACTTTGAGCAGTTTTGCTTATTATTACTTTGTCTGATCGATCTTCTCTTGTAAAGTCATCTTCATTAAAACCTCTTCCATTCAGTAGCTTTATTCCCATTTTATTTAAAAAGTTTTCTTCAGCACTAAATGTTTGAAAAAGAGGTTGTAAATCCATTGATTTATTATTCCATTCAACTCCCTGTATTCCAGTAGGACCCATTTGATTGCTATTGGGAACAATTGAGAAAAAATCAGTATTAATGATCTCATCCACCATAGAGAGTTGCTCAACCTCATGCATAAAAGAAGCCCTATTTTCTAAATTCATGGTAACCTGTAGTAAGTTCTCCTTATTAAATCCCCAATCAATTCGGTTCATAAAAGAAACTTGTACCCAAAGCACCAATGCACACATGATTGCAAAAGCACTGATAATAAGCTGTAAAAGCAGTGTTATTTTACTTGTTATTAAACTTCTTTTTGAAGGAGACTCTTTTTTGAAAGCGGACTTTTTAATAAACCGATAGAGAAAAGCGAAAGTAGTTATAGACAAAACAATTGTCAGCATAGCAATAACAACAATCATTGTCTGGTTTAAAAGTGAGGAGAGTACTGTAGTAAGAAAAAGTCTTTCAAACAGTCCTGAAAAAAGTTCAATGCAACAAAAGGAGAGCAATACTAAAATTGAGACAAACAAGAATATTTCTATTATCAACTGTCTGTATATATGAGAGGTCGATGCGCCTATCACTTTACGTAAATTAATTTCTCTTACGCGACCAAGTGTGTTGCTGAGAAGAATATTTAGATAGTTGAATATTGCGACAAGTAGAAGTAAGATACCGGTAAAAATAAACATGCGTATGTATTTGATATCATAAGCAATCTTTTTTTTAGTAGTATTATGTACAATAAACCTGGTATGAGAAAGATGCACCAATTCAAAGATCAAATCTTCGTTGTAGCCGTAATCAACAGCATATGTCATAAGTTTTTCACGTAATTTATCGAGATCTGTCCCGTTCTGTATTTTTATGTATAAAAGTGTTTGATGAAAATCCTTCCATTGTGTTTTTTCATCGAGTCTCTCTAAAAAGGATCTTACTTGTTTATCGACAAGGTATCCATCATATTGGAAGATGGAGTTTGAAGGAGGATCAGTTACCACAGCTTTTATAATATACGATTCATCATATTCTGAAATTAATGTTTGCTCTACTGCTTGTTTGGGACTGCCGAAATGTTTGATAGCATAAGACTTAGTAATAATAATTTCATCGTTCCTTTTCAAAGTATTCTGGTTTACAACTCCAGCAATCACTTTGGGTGGAAACATTCGAAAAAAATGTTCATCAACAGCTTGGAAAGAAGGATACCCTACCAACTTCTCTCCATTATGCTTAAAAGAGGAGCCATAATGGGGGTATACTGTAGCAACGGTTTCAATTTCAGGGAAAGTTTGTTTAATTTTTTTTATTGCTATATAGGGTATCTGACCATTCTCAACATAGCTCCCTGTACTTTTTATTTTCCCAATCACCTGGTAAATTCGTTCAGAATCCGGGTAAAAGCTATCATAGCTTGATTCATACTGATACCAATGGTATCCATAGGTGAAAAATAAAACTCCAATAGTTACTCCTAGCAGACTGATTAAGCTTTGTGTTTTGTATTTGAGGATGTTTCGCCAAGCTATTTTCAAGTAATGTATAATCATTTTTTTTATACTTCAAACGGAATGTTGTTATGTTTTAATTGCTCTCTTCCTCTGAAAAATTGGTTTGAAATGACATCATTTTATCCATCATCATTTCCATTACATCCCAGAATCCACTCTCATTAAAGAAGTTCAAGATTGTGTCAGATAATTGTTGAGCTTTCTTATTCTTGTTTCTTATCTTTCTGATTGACTTTAATTTACTCCTCATCAAAACCATTTCTGAGTAGAAGGTATCATGAAACCCCATTAGCTCATCCATTTCAAACAAGTCATCTCCATTGGGTTCCTGATCGTTAATGGACAAGTTGAAATTTTTCATAAAGCTATTAATGACAATCAAACTATCTTTTGGAAAATTATTGGTTTGATCAATTACTTCATCTAACTGCAACATCATGCTGTCAATGGCGAAATTTAACTCCTTATTCGATTTAGACTGCAATTCCGTGGCCAACTGTGTTTCCAGCTGAGACTTAAATTGGGTTGCAAGTTGAGATTTTAATTGATTTATCAACATTCCCGCACTCTGAAAAATGGATGATATTGTATCTTCAGGTACATTTTCTTGACCAACGACTTCATAAGTAAACAGACTAAGAAATAATAGAAAGTATAGACTCTTTTTCATTTTGATTATATTTAAATTGATTAGCGTATTTTTTGTTACAAAACAACTTCTGGGACCACCTTACCATCAAACAAGTTGATGATGCGATCAGCGTACCCCGCATCGTGCTGGCTGTGTGTAACCATCACGATGGTTGTCCCTTCACGGTTAAGTTCGGTGAGCAAACTCATCACTTCAGATCCGTTGCGACTATCGAGGTTCCCTGTAGGTTCGTCGGCAAGAATCAACTTGGGGTTGGCAACTACAGCACGGGCAATAGCCACTCGTTGTTGCTGTCCGCCCGACAGCTGCTGAGGGAAATGCTTATCGCGGTGTGAAATAGCCATTCGGTCCATTGCTTCTTTCACACGCTTCTTCCTTTCAGATGCTGGAATTTTCATATAAAGAAGTGGTAACTCTATGTTCTCATACACATTCAACTCTTCTATCAGATTGAAGCTCTGAAACACAAATCCTATTACCCCTTTACGCAAGCTGGTTCGTTGGTTTTCAGTAAATTTAGACACATCAGTCCCGTTCAAGAAATAGCTCCCTGATGTGGGATTGTCCAACAATCCCAGAATGTTTAGCAGGGTGGACTTTCCACATCCTGAGGGTCCCATTACGGCAACAAATTCGCCCTCATTAATATCGATACTCACTTCGTTCAATGCCCATGTCTCCAACTCATCGGTGCGGAAGATTTTCTGTAGGTTTTCTGTTTTAATCATAGTCTTTTTGATATTATTTATTATTAAATTCTCAATTACTTCTTCAATATTATGAAGTATTTATTCTTTTATTCCGATTTTACTACTTCTGCTGGGTTTTGCTTTGCTGCATTAATCACCTGACTTAGTATAGTAATGAGAGCAATGATTGCAACAGTAACAATCACCACAGCAAACATCCACCAGTCAATGGAAATACGATAAGCAAAATTTTGCAACCAGCGATGCATAAAGAGCCATGCTAACGGTAAAGCAACGACACAAGCCAACAAAGTGATAATTATGTATTCACGGAAAAACATTGCCATGATATCTCTTGTCTTTGCACCCGCTGTCTTGCGGATAGCAATCTCTTTGCGACGACGTTGTGTTTCGCGTTGTGATACGGAATAGATACCAAAAATGGCAATAGATATACAAAGAATAGACAGTGTGGTAAATAGACGCAACAAACTTCTCTCGTTTTTACTC
>DATERO010000040.1:0-6828 GCA_035271465.1 Dysgonamonadaceae bacterium
TCTGCGCCAATTTCGTCGTTGTGCTTCTTTATTTCTGCATATCGCTCGTCTATATATTTTGAGATGCTTTGTATGCGTTTGAAATTATCTAACCCTTTCTGATCTACAAAACTAATAGATGATTGTTTTATGTGAATAGAGCGTTTAATTCGTCTTCCACCCGTCTCTTGCATACCTCGCCAGTTTTGAAAAGATTCTGAGACGAGAGAGTAGGGAGGTACATACGATATTGTTTTGTCAAAGTTGCGAATCTTCACAGTGGTCAGATTTATTTCGAACACATCTCCGTCAGCGTTAAATTTGGGCATTGTAATCCAGTCACCAATTCGCACCATATCATTTGCCGATAGTTGAATACTAGCTACAAATCCCATAATGGTATCTTTAAATACCAACATCAATATGGCTGATGCTGCTCCTATACTTCCAATAAGAATAGCTGGATCTTTACTTAATATTATTGCAAGGAGTATGATTCCTCCAATAGCATATAGGAATATTTTAATAACTTGAAAATATGTTTTCAGTGGTTTGTCTCTTAAAGACTCTCTTGTTGACAGCATGTCGGAGAATGCATTCAGTAGTGCTGATATTAGCCACAGTATATAAAATACAAGATAAGCATCAGCTAACTTGTTGAAGAATACCATTGATTTTGGAAAATCAAAAAAGATGGTAGGTATCGATCCTTTTATTAAACTAAAAGGAACAATCATGGCTATATAATGGGGTAACTTCCTATTAAGGGCATATTGTAGGAAAGACAATCTTTTTACTTTAGATGTTCTTTCCAAAACTGCTGTTAGAATTCTGCGAGTAAGAACTTGCAAAATGTAAACTAATACAACAACTACTGCTATTAAAAAAATAAGGTTGATGTACTTAATAAATTGATCGCTTATCCCCAAGTTGCTGAGAAACTCCATTGACCAATTGCGCACAAGATTGGTTCGCTCGGTTATTTGTTCAATCTTTTCTTGTTCGTTCATATTCAAATTAAAAATTAAATTAAAGGGGTATTATTTCCAAAATAACATACCACCTCTTAAGTTATATACAGTAAATCCTTTTTTAGCTAATATTTTTGCAGCACTCATGCTTCGCACTCCGCTATGACAATACACGCATACAGGAATTGAAACATCTAGTTTAGCATCTAAGATACTTTCGAAGTTAGGATTATAAATATCTATAAGTTGAGCGCCTTCAATTTTTTGTTGCTTAAACTCCTCAAGTGTTCGAACATCAATTAATTGAATTAAATTTTCAGTTATGAATTTTCTAAACTCTGAGGGCTTCAGTGATTTAATCTTGTCACTTTTGCCACGTGAAAATAAAGAGAAAGCAGCCATATTTTAGTCTGTTTTAGTTTGATGTTCTAATATATTATCTTGAGGCGTTCCACAAAGTAGATCATCTTTTTGTAAAGTTGTGTCTCTATTTCTCTTTTTCAGCTCTATATTGATTCTTACTACATATACACTTAGAACTTTACAGTTTACAAAGGTATAAAATATATTGGGTGCTAAAAACTATAAGCCGTACTGTTTTAACATAATAGCATATCCCACACTATTCAGGGTGCGCCGCTAACGCACAAATCCTTTCGTGTGATCTTTTAAGTTTATAGAAGTCACACGATACAATCGTGCGACAGCGTGTTACCTATATCTGACTGGATTTGACACCTTGCATCTACGCAAAGCTAAAAACGTGAATAATACGGGTTAAAACCGAATTTCTATATCTGTCTATTTATTATTATGTAGAGAAGTAGCAGAAATAGTGCAGCCAATTATTAAAAAGCAAACTAGAATGGCTACGCCATAGCACCAATGGTGCTTCATTTGGGTCATTGTCTGGATAGTAATTATAAGGTACACCCACCGTATTCAGTCCTTTTTTCATATCTCTCGTATATTCTTTATGGAGAGCCATAGGTGCATATTCTGAATGTCCAGTGATGAAGAATTCACTACGTGAAGTATCTGCAACTAAATAGATGCCTGCTTCATCTGTTTCAGAGTGTATTTTAAGTTCAGGATGTTTTAAAATGTCTTCTTTAAGTATAGTGGTATGGCGGCTATGCGGTACATAAAACACATCGTCGAATCCTCGGAACAATGGAAAAGAGGTATCTACTACCGTATGAGGGTATATTCCAAACAACTTCTTTTCTAACTCATATTTGGGTACTCCATGAAAATGGTGCAGTGCCGCTTGTGCACCCCAACAAATATATAATGAAGATGTCACATTTTGACGTGCCCAATTAAAAACACTTTCAAGTTCGGGCCAATAACTCACTTCTTCAAAACGCATCAACTCAACGGGAGCACCAGTAACTATAAAGCCATCGTATTTTGTATCCTTTATTGACGAGAAAGGTTTATAATACTTATGTATGTGTTCAATAGGGGTGTTCTTTGGTGTGTGACTCTCCAAATAAATAAAATCTAAGTGAATGTATAGCGGACTATTACTCATAATACGTAGAATGTCAGCTTCGGTGTCAATCTTAAGTGGCATGAGGTTAAGCACAGCCACTTTAATATGAGGTTTCGCATCTTTCTTAGTTAAAATGAGATCCGAAATTGAAAATTGCTCTTTATCGAGCAGTTCTAAGGCAGGGAAATCTTTGGGTATATTTAGTAACATTCACTCAGTTATTATAGATATATTGATTGTGTAATTTCTTACTTCTTCTTTCTTGACTTGGGTTTTGCTTTCTTCTTTTCAACACTCCAGCCAAATTTGCCAATGTGCTTAGTTAACTCATAGTAGTTGCCATGTGCGTAAGCTATCAAGTTGGCTTTTTGCATATCGAATTGACCTGTTGAGGGTTCAAAGTACTTGTTGTCTGCTTGTATATTTACCACATCGGCAATAAACATGTGATGAGACCCTAATTCAACTATCTCTTTCACCTTGCACTCTATTGAAATAGGTGATTCATCAACGATGGGTGTCTTGATAACTTTCGATTTTCCGGGCGTAAGGTTCATAGCTTCAAACTTCTTGTTGTGCTTCCCCGAACGAATTCCACACCAATCTGTGGCTCTTGCCAAATCTCCATTGGTGAGATTTATAACAAACTCCATGTTGCGTTTAATAATATCATAGGAATGACTTTCGGGTCGTATAGAGATATAACAAATAGGTGGTTCTGTGCAAAGTGTTCCCACCCATCTTACTGTTGTTATGTTATACTCATCTACTGACGTACCATAGCTCACCATAACTGCTGGGAGTGGATATATAAGCGTTCCTGGATTCCAGTTTTGTTTCACTTTCCTTTATTTAAAATAATGTCTTCTTTGTTTATCTTTATTTCGCAATAATGACATTGCAACGTAACGTGATCTTTATCTTTCACATCGAACCTCGTTTTCATAGGTTCATTGTTTGTTATGCACTTTGGGTTGTTGCACTTCACAATGCCTGTAATCACATTCGGCAGGGTAACTCTTTTTTTCTCTACTACTTCGTAGTTCTTTATAATATTTAGCACCACTTTGGGTGCAACCAGTGCCACACGGTTTATTTCATCTCCTTCAAAAAACTTGTCGGATATTTTAATAATTCCTTTCGTACCCATTTTACTGCTTCCCAAATTGTTGCCAATGGTTATTCGGTTTTCCAAATCCTGAAGTCTTAGTATAGCTACAACCTTAAATAGTTGTTCGGGTGGAATATGATCTATAACGGATCCGCTTTCTAATGCTGCTACCTGTAATTCTTTGACCATGAGTTTCGATAATTTTTAAATAGGATGATTAATAGGGTGTGTTATACCAAGTGATGTCTATTCCACATCAATATTCAGCAAGTCGCAAATAACTGCTTGACGTGTATAGATGCCATTGCGAGCTTGTTCAAAGTAGTATGCTTTGGGATTCTCGTCTACATCTTGGTCTATTTCCTTAACGCGAGGCAGTGGATGTAATACTTTTAAATTATCACGCGAATCTTTCAGCATATCGTTTCTTAATGTATATACATTTTTCACTTTCTCATACTCCATCAAATCTGTAAACCTCTCTTTTTGCACACGCGTCATATAGAGTATATCAGCATCGTTGATTGATTCACGCGAAAAAGTATCAAACTCACGGTACTTGATAGATTTGTTGTCACAATAAGCTTTATGCTTTTCTGGCATTCTCAACTCTTCTGGTGCAACAAAGTTGAATGTTGGTTCAAAATGGGACAACCCTTCGATGAGTGAGTGAACTGCTCGGCCATACTTCAAGTCCCCCACAATAGTAATTGTTAAGTTTTCAAGCGTCTTTTGAGTTTCATAAATACTGAAGATATCCAGCATTGTTTGCGTTGGATGTTGGTTCGATCCATCTCCAGCATTAATAATAGGAACTGGAGAGATTTCAGAAGCATACCTTGCAGAGCCTTCCAAATGATGACGCATAATAATGATATCGGTATAGTTGCTCACCATCATAATCGTATCTTTCAGAGATTCACCTTTTGTTGCACTACTTGTTGCAGTATCCGAAAAGCCGATGATGCGTCCTTCCAATCTATTGATGGCAGTTTCGAAACTCAATCTTGTGCGTGTAGAAGGTTCAAAAAACAATGTTCCGCACACTTTACCTTTCAAAAGTGAACGATTGGGTTTGTTCTTAAATTTAGATACAGTTTCGATAATGCGTAGTATATCATCTTTACTGTAATCATCTATGTTTACTAAGCTTTTTGGTTTCATCGCAGTTGTTTATATATGCTTTCTTAAATATGCTTATGCAAAAATATAAAAAAACCTTGCAAGTTAGTGTTGCAAGGTTTGTTTTATTAAATATTACAGTTCCAAATCAATATCAAACAACTCATGCCAAGGTAATCCTTGCTTATTGAGTTGCTCCATAAATGGATCAGGATTAAATTGCTCTACGTTATAAACACCTGGCTCACTCCACTTACCTTGCATAAACATGCGAGCACCAATTGTGGCAGGAACTCCGGTGGTGTAACTCACACCCTGTGCACCAGTTTCTTTGTAAGCTTCTTCGTGGCTACAGTTATTGTATATATAGTAGGTACGCTCTTTTCCATCTTTTATACCACGAATGCGGCATCCAATTGAAGTTTCACCTGTGTAGTTTTCACCCAATTCCCCTGGATCTGGCAAAACAGCTTTCAAGAATTGAATAGGCACAATCTTTTGACCATTGTATTCCACTTCATCAATGCGCGCCATTCCAATGTTTTGAATCACACGCAGGTGAGTTAGATACTCCTGACCAAAAGTCATCCAAAAGCGAGCTTGCTTGATAGTTGGAAAGTGTTTTACTAACGACTCCAACTCTTCGTGATAAATCAAATATGATTCTTTGGGACCAATTTCGGGGTAAGTAAGAGGTTTGTGTATCTCGTGTGGTTCAGTCTCCACCCATTCGCCGTCTTTATAATATTTTCCTTTTTGAGTTACCTCACGGATATTAATCTCAGGATTGAAGTTAGTAGCAAAAGCTTTACCATGATCTCCTGCATTACAATCCACTATATCCAAATAATGTATCTCATCAAAATGATGCTTTGCAGCATGGGCTGTAAATATATTTGTTACACCTGGATCGAAACCGCAACCTAAAATAGCTGTTAAGCCAGCTTCTTTAAATCTGTCTTGGTATGCCCACTGCCAGCTGTACTGGTATTTGGCTTCATCAAGTGGTTCGTAATTAGCAGTATCTAAATAGTTTACACCAGCCTCCAGACATGCATCCATGATGGTCAAGTCTTGATAGGGTAGTGCTACGTTTATTACGAGTTTTGGTTTAAATTCATTGAGTAGTTCAACTAGTTCAGGAACATTGTCAGCATCCACTTTGGCAGTTTGGATATTCACACCCGAACGCTTCTTTACATCTGCAGCAATGGCATCACATTTACTTTTTGTGCGGCTTGCCAACATGATGTCCGTAAAAACATCTTTGTTTTGTGCTACCTTGTGAGCAACAACCGTACCAACGCCTCCTGCGCCAATTATTAATACTTTTCCCATATCTATAATATTAAGTGTTAGAGTTCTTTTTACAAATATAATACGAATCAAGCAATATTGCTCAATATATGGAGAGAATTTTAATTGATAGGATAGGTAGATGAAGAATTAGGGGAGTAGTGGAGAGGTTTATTGTTTCCGTTGACTTCTTTTCGTTGTTGGAGGATATCAAATTCATAGTTATCTCTCGCAAAGACGCAAAGACGCGAAGAAGCACAACGATGAGCTTGAGTTGTTTTGTGTAGGGTTTATGCAAATAATTGAACCCATGTAGGGTTCATATATTCTATCATCATCCCGCCCCGCATTTCATACGGGGCTATTCACCTTTGACCCATTCTGGGTCAACTGCCGCAAAAATTCTTTTATGTGGTTTTCTAAGATTGTAGAAGCCACACGATGCAATCGTGCGGCAGCGAGTGCAATTCAAATTGAATTATTCTACATAAGATTCAATCCTTTTCCAAACCTTAGTAACCAGCTATATCACGACAATACAAACCTTATTACCTTATTTAAAAAAGCCTAGATTTGCATTAATTAAATGAACGCTACCTGCATTTTTTAACAGACTTGTTCTTTACTCAAAACACATAGTTTTAATGGTGATGCAAAACAATCACAAACATTTGTACGTGATGCAAAACAATCACAAACATTTGTACGTGATTTAAAACAAGCAATGGAAAAGTGAGTGAGGATGATTGAGTTTTTTAGGAATGTCTATAAAAACAGAAAGGTTGTCTCACGACAACCAATCTTCATTGTTAACCTTAAATCTAATACCATGAAAAACACAGTGCAAATGT
>DATERO010000041.1:0-2457 GCA_035271465.1 Dysgonamonadaceae bacterium
CGTGTTAAAGGATATAACAATTTATACATAACAGATGGTGCATTAGTGCCCGCTTCAATTGGAGTCAATCCTTTTCTAACAATCACAGCATTGGCAGAGTATTGTATGGAGAATATTGTGAAAAGGGACTATTAAATATAAGTTTCTAATAGGCTCTAAATTGCTCAAGCTTTTTTAGACCTAATCTCTTCAAGAGGTATTCCAATTATAAGAACTATTTTAAATTCTACTCACCAAAAGTACGAACTGAGCCTTCTTATCCCTACGAAAAGGCAAATCAACTCGAATACCACTATTGTATTACTACAAAAGAGCAAACTAACTTTTTAATAGCCATTTTACTGAAACAAAAGTTAGAATCAGTTGGAATATCGCTTTTGTTCTGAAACAAAAGTTGTAATCAACTTGAATATCGCTTTTGTCTGCCGACAAAAGTAATAATCAATTGGATTTATGGTTTTGTTTCAAAACAGAAGTGATAATCCATTTGAATATAGGTTTTGTTTCAGGACGAAGGGTATATTTTTTCTGAATCTAAGTTTTGTTCTGCAACAAAAGTGATAATCACTTGGATTTGTAGTTTTGTTCCAAGACGAAGGTAAAAATCACTTTGATTTACAGTTTCGTTTCATGACAAAAGTGAAAACAATTTCTAATTGAGGTTTTGTAGAAAGAAGACTGTCCAAATTGTTTTGGTTTTAGCTTTTGTTTTTGTTAGAAGGTGTAATTTATTTTTTTTCAAACAGTCTTATATGGATGACGGTGAAAAAACATACGTGAACCTCCGAAAAACATTCATCATCGTAGTATGTTATTTGTTTGTATATTAGCATTAATAATTTATTATCTGTCCACTATTTGTTGTGTAAGCATATACTATTAGGAATTGACAATAAATGAAATAATAATTAGAATTTAAATATGAAATTATCCCTTGTAGATTTATCAACAGTTATTCCTGGACAAACCAGACATCAAACTTTAATGAATAGCATAGAAGTAGCTCAATACATTGAAAAATTGGGTTTCGAAAGAATATGGCTGGCAGAACATCATGGCAGTGCTTCTATTGCAGGAAGAGTTCCTGAAATTTTAATAGCGGCAATAGCCGCGAAGACATCCACCATAAGAGTTGGGTCAGGTTCTGTTCTTCTTAATCATTATAGCCCTTTTAAGGTGGTGGAAACTTTCTGCACACTCAATGAACTCTATCCAAATCGTATAGATATGGGTATAGGAAGAGCAACAACTGGCCCTGTGACGGACTTTGCTTTACAACAAGACAGAAGTAAGCAGTTTAGAAGCGACTCAAATCAGCAAATCCTAGAATTGACAGCATGGCTTGACAATAGTTTTCCAGAAGATCATCCATTTGCTGAGACTCGCATTCATACCATTGACAGTTTGCCAGAGCTTTACCTGTTGGGCTCAAGCCCGTGGAGTGCATCTGCAGCATCTCAGCTTGGTTTGCGTTATGTGTTTGCCGGATTCATTAACCAAAAAGGAACAAGTGAAAACATCAACAAATATCGATCAGAATTTAAACCATCGGGAACTCCAAGCGGAGTGGAAACTCCTGATGTTAAACTTTCCGTTCATGTTGTGTGCGCTGACACAGAGGAGGAAGCTCTTAGACAAACTGCACCAATTCGTGTAATGTACCGAAATCTAGCAAAAGGCGTTATAGACATTCCGCTACCCACACCAGATGATGCAGTGAAAGAACTGGGTGGACTACCAACCACAGGAGAATATGTTGCTGGATCGGGCAATCCTCCAAGATTTATTGTTGGGAATGTAGAACAAGTTCATCAACAATTAACTCAACTGGGAAAGGATCTTTCGCTTGATGAAATTATTATTCAGGATATGATGACAGATCATGAAGCTCGTTTGCGATCATATGAATTACTTTCTGAGGCTTTCGAGTTAAAGTAACAAGCCCGCAATAAGGGTGTCTCTTTATTTCTGAAAAAGTTATATTCAGTAGTAAATATTGCAATATAACCACAAATACTGAAGTACGTTTATTTCGACAACTACGAAAATATTCGTATTTTTACGGTAATAATAATCTAAACACAACTAAATAATGAAAGAAATTAACCAATACATCGAAACTCACAAACAACGTTTCCTGGATGAGTTGTTCGAGCTGATTCGTATTCCATCTATCTCATCGCTGCCTGAGCACAAACCCGATATGTATAAAGCGGCCGAAAAGTGGAAGGAACTTTTGTTAGCAGCGGGTGCTGACAAAGCCGAGATTTTTGAAACTGAGGGAAACCCCGTAACGTATGGTGAGAAGATCATTGACAAAAATGCTCCCACTGTTTTAGTTTATGCACACATGGATGTGATGCCTGTTGACCCAATAGAACTATGGAACTCAGAGCCATTTGAACCAGTTATAAAAGATGGTAAAATATGGGCACGTGGTGCAGACGATGACAAAGG
>DATERO010000042.1:0-12646 GCA_035271465.1 Dysgonamonadaceae bacterium
AGAGAACATTTAATAATTTCTGAACTCAAGCCCGATGAACTTTCCAGTAGTGAGTTTTTAATTCATTCTGATTGTTTTATAATCGACCATCCATTTACAATGACTGTAAAAACTATTCCTAATGACTCCCATTTTAAAATAGAAAAAAGAAGCACAAAGCTACACGTAGATTTTGATAAATTGACTTTTCCTTTAATCTTGCGCAAATGGAAACATGGTGATTGGTTTATTCCTTTGGGTATGTCAGGAAAAAAGAAGTTGAGTGATTTTTTTACTGATAATAGATTTAACCTCGTAGACAAAGAAGAGACATGGGTTATAACTTCTAGAGCAGATATTGTTTGGATTGTTAACCACAGAATGGATAACCGTTTCAGAATTACAAATGATACTAGGAAGATTTTGACAATTGACACACTTAAACAAAGTTAAAACCCTTTGTGAGTAACAAATAATTAGTACTTTCAAGCAACTATTTAGCACAAAGATTGTCTTATAAGTAAAGACCATTAATAGTTAACTGAGATTTAGTCATTTGCATTTTTTACTAAGATTTAAAACAAGATGTTATGAAGAAAACCGTAATTAAAGATGTACTTTTAGTAGCAACATTTGCCGGATTTGCATATTTAGTAGTACGCAATTATAAAATAAGGAAGCAAAAAGAAAGAGAAGCACTTGAATTTTTACATTTTCAATTATTTTAGCTCTCACAATAAACTAAGCTTCAAAATCGGAGTTCTATTTTAAACAATTGAACTCCTCCACTACGCAATGCTACAACTTTATTTATTACCTTTGCGTTTCAAAAAAGTTGTAAATAATATTTCCAATGCTTACATTAAAAACAATTAACAATAATCCCAATGAGGTTATTGCTCGACTACGAAAGAGAAATTTCGATGCCGAAAACATGATAAATGAGGTGTTGAGCCTTGACGAAAAAAGAAGAAATGCTCAAACTCAATTAGATAATACCCTGGCCGAAGTAAACTCAATATCAAGAACTATAGGCAACTACTTCAAGGAAGGTAAAAAAGAAGAAGCTGAAAAATCACGTAAAGAAGTTGCAAAGCTTAAAGAGTTGACCAAGCAATATGAGTCAGATTTAGCATCTTCCGAAAAAAAAATACAGGATATTCTAGTTAATATTCCCAACATACCACACGAGTCTGTACCAGAAGGAAAAGGTGCTGATGACAACCTAATTGAACGATCAGGAGGAGAGTTTCCGAGCTTACCCGAAGGTTCAGAACCACATTGGGAATTGGCAAAGAAATACGACATTATTGACTTTGAGTTAGGTGTTAAGATTGCTGGTGCAGGCTTCCCCGTATACAAAGGCAAAGGAGCACGCTTACAACGTGCATTGATTAATTTCTTTTTAGATAGTGCTAGAGATAGTGGTTATATAGAGGTGCAGCCTCCTTATCTGGTAAATGCAGACTCGGGCTTTGGAACGGGACAACTACCAGACAAAGAGGGTCAAATGTATCATGCCCAAGTAGACGACCTCTATTTAATACCTACTGCTGAAGTACCCGTTACAAATATATACAGAGACGTTATTTTGGAAAAAAAAGATTTTCCAATCAAAAACACCGCTTATTCGGCATGTTTTCGTCGTGAAGCAGGTTCTTATGGCAAGGATGTACGCGGATTAAATCGATTACACCAATTTGATAAAGTAGAGATTGTTTGTATCGAAGACCCCGAGCGTTCTTATGAGCGACTTGACGAAATGGTAAACTATGTTCAGTCGTTAGTTGAAAAACTAGGTTTACCATGGCGCATTCTTCGTCTTTGTGGAGGAGATATGGGCTTTACATCGGCTCTCACCTTCGACTTTGAAGTCTTCTCTGCAGCACAAGAGCGTTGGCTTGAGGTTAGCTCGGTTTCGAATTTCGAAAGCTACCAAGCCAATAGATTAAAATGTCGTTTCAGAAATGAAAACAAGAAAACACAATTATGTCATACACTGAATGGTAGTGCACTTGCTTTGCCACGTATTTTGGCTGCATTGCTTGAAAACAATCAAACTCCTGATGGAATTATAGTTCCTGATGTGTTAAGACCCTACACTGGATTTGATATAATAGATTAGTCCCTTTGACAGTATATAAAATAACATACTTACGATAAAAGCCGTTATATATCTCATTAAGATTGTAACGGCTTTTCTATTTACCTGTACACTGTAAAAGAATAGTATTTGAATTAACTGTATCCCTTTTATTCATTAATGATGCAGTTATTCATGCCATAACACATCTATGATTTGACAAATCACCAGTTGATCGTGTTATCATATGTCTCCGATTTGAAAAATCATCAGTTAAACAAGCAATCCTACCCCAACGATTCAATGAATCATTAGTTAATTGAGCAATCTTATGCCTCTGATTAGATGAATCATCAGTTGTTCGAACAATTCTACATCTCTGATTTGATAAATTACCAAGTATTCATGAAATCATAGGTCTACTATTCGATGAATTTCTTGTTATGCAATCATTTTCAACAATTGAACAATAGCCATAACGGCTGAACGCTGAATATTATTATCACGGGAGTTTCCAAACATATATTGTTTACTTATGATAGAATCATTATATATTGTGCAAATCCAAACAGTTCCTACTGGTTTTTCAACTGTTCCTCCCTCAGGACCTGCAATTCCTGAAATTGCAATAGCACAATCTGTGTTAAGTGCTGAGATAGCACCTTTTGCCATTTCTTCAACTACTTGTTTACTTACGGCACCATATTCATCTATAGATGACGAACTTACATTTAACAAGTCTATCTTTGCACTATCAGCATAACTGACAATACTACCTTTAAAATACTGTGATGCACCAGAAACAGTAGTTAATAGATGAGCAAGATATCCCCCAGAGCAACTCTCAGCAAGCGAAATGGAAAGCTTTTTGCTTTTTAAAATTGTTCCTAAAACAACCTCCAACGAATCTTCTGATTCTATTAAGAGATTGGTGTCTATGATTCTTTTTAGTTTATCAATCTGCTTGTCCATTTCAACGGTGTTTTCTTCACCTTTAGCAGATAGCCGCAAACGAATGATCCCGCCACCTGGAAGATACGCCAGAGCGAATCCATGAGGTAGTTCTTCTTCAAAATCATTTAACTGCATGGCTAAAGCAGACTCTGAAATTCCATAAGTATATATAGTGTGTTTCAGAAAAGCTTTTGCTTCATATTTAACAGATAAACGAGGAATGATCTCTTCCTCCATTGCATAGCGCATTTCGAAAGGAACGCCAGGCATTGAAACAAGCACCTTGCCATTTTTTTCAAACCAAAGATTTGGTGCTGTGCCCACTATGTTTTGGATAACAGTGCTAGTTTGGGGGACATAAGCCTGATTGTGTGTGAGCTCATTGAGTTTTAAATTTTTATGCTTAAAGAGCGTCTTTATATTATCAAGAACATCATTATCTAGCACTAATTTGTCTTCAAAATAATCGCAAAGTGTGTTTTTTGTGATATCGTCCTTGGTTGGTCCATTCCCACCAGTCATAAGCAAAACGTCAGCTCGTTTAAACCCCTCTTCGATTGCATTGAATATGCTGTTGTATTCATCTTTTATAGAAGTGATGTAGATAACATCAAAGCCTGCTTCGCTCAACTTCTTTGACATCCACGCAGAGTTGGTGTCAACCACCTGGCCAATAAGCAGTTCATCGCCAATAGTAATAATTTCTATATTCATCCAATAAGTTTTAAGATGCAAATTACGCATTTTGTATTAGAATACTAAAAATCTCAATTAATAATTTCATCAATTCATAAAATGTTGTATCTTTGCATTCTGTAATTAATAAACGCTCGTACAGCAATATCAAAATCTTTATAAAGACTCAAATAATATGAAAAAAGACATTCATCCTTCGGATTACCGTTCGGTAGTTTTCAAAGATATGTCCAACGACGAAATTTTTATTTCACGTTCTACAGTAAATGCAAGAGAAACCATTGAAGTAGATGGAGTTACATATCCACTTGTGAAACTTGAAATTACAAACACATCACATCCTTTCTATACAGGAAAGCAAACGTTGGTGGATACAGCTGGACGTGTTGATAAATTTAGAAACCGCTACGGCGACCGTAAGAAAAAATAAATCACGTAGATTTACAGAAAATAATAAAGGCTGTCAGAAATTAATTTTTGACAGCCTTTATTATTTATAATTGTTGAGAAAGGAACTGTATAAAGAGTGTTGTTTTCTTATCTCTTTATATACTTGGCTCTAGATAAACTATCCATGAGTTAGCAAGTCCACTGTATAAACTGATATTGAATGTTTGTATCATCTAAAAGTAGTTGGCATTGGGGTTGATAAATTATTCAAATATCATTACATTTGCTTCCTTATATATAAACTATTAAATGTTGGTTAAACCCTGATGAAAAAACTAATCACCTCTGCATTTTTGTTCGTCATCTTATCTTTGCTATCTCTAACTGCCCAAATACAACTAAGTGATAGTGCTAGAATAAGCTTGCTGACTGTTTCACCGTGGACAGGAGCAATTTATTCTCTCTATGGACACACAGTATTGAAAGTTGAAGATGACTCCACGGGTGTAGATGCAGCATTTAACTATGGTTATTTTGACTCCTCACAACCATATTTTATGTATCATTTTATAAAAGGCGAAACGGATTATGTATTGGGAGTTACAACATATGAAGATTTTCTAATAGAAAACCAAATGAAGGGTCTTGAAGTGGTGGAGCAAGAACTGAATCTTTCGACTGCACAAAAGCAACAGCTTTGGGATTTGTTGTATATAAACTCATTGCCAGAAAACAGACGTTATCGATATAACTTCCTATTCGATAATTGTGCAACCAGACCCAGAGATATGGTTGAGATGATAATACAAGAACCTGTCCAATATCCTTCAACAAGATCGAATCAAACATTTCGCGACCTCATTCATGAATGTGTAAATGAATTTACTTGGATGAAGTTTGGCATTGATTTAGTTATCGGATCAGATGCAGATAAATTCATCACAGATCGTGAAAAAATGTTTCTACCTCTCTATTTAATGGAAGCTTTTAGAGATGCAAATGTGCTAAATAGTGACACAATAAACACTCCACTGGTAAAATCAACCAATATAATATTAGAGCCTGATAGTAAGGGTGTTAATAACAACGAACGGTTTGATATTAAACCAGCAGTGGTAGCATTCGCGCTTTTATTGGCTACTTTAATTATCTCATTTTTTCAAGCAAGGTATAACCATCACAAAACAGGTCGTATTTATGACACAGCACTTTTCTCCTTAGCTGGAGTTGCAGGATTAGTTGTTACTTTTCTTGTCTTTTTCTCTGAACATCCAGCAGTAAGTCCTAACTGGAATCTATCATGGTTGCATTTTATGCATTTAATAATTGCAGTATTATTTTGGGTAAAGTCGATGGGAAAAGTCGTATATTACTATCATTTTACTAACTTTGCAGTATTAAGTTTATTCTTGATTACTTGGTGCTTTTTACCGCAACAATTGCCATTGGCTACAATACCTTTTGCAATGAGTTTGTGGTTGCGTTCAGGAACTAACTACCTTATTGGCAGAAAAGATAACTTAAAGAATAAACAATTTAAATCAGCTAAGTATATGCAAGCAGGATGGAAGCGATAAAAAGCTACCTTATTGCATATTCACATTCATAATAGATAATGATTAGATTTTTATCATCAATACTCGCTATATTTTCTGTAACATCAATTTATGCCCAAGACAATACTATTCCCAAATTAGTTGTAGGTATAACAATCGATCAGTTAAGAGGTGACTATTTAGAGCATTTTAAAAAGACTTTTGGAGAAAAAGGCTTTAAGAGGTTACTCTCTGAGGGAGTTGTCTATAATCAAGTAGCTTATAACTTTCCTGCGCCCGACAAAGCATCGGCTATTGCTACAATATATACAGGAACAGTTCCTTTTTATCATGGAATTGTGAATGATAAAAAACTATCGAATGAAGATTTCACCGAAATATCATCTTTTTCGGATGATAAATTTATGGGAAACTTCACTTCTGAAAAGCTTTCGCCGCTACCTTTAAAAGTCACAACCATTACAGATGAATTGAAAATTGCATCGAATGGTAAATCTGATGTGTTTGCTTTTGCGCCAGATGCTTCACAAGCTCTCTCTTCGGGCGGTCATGCAGCAAGTGGCGCTTTTTGGATAGAGGATTTTTCGGGACGATGGGCAACTACTACTTTCTATACCACCCACCATCCATTTGTAGATCAATACAATCGTAGTAATCTGTCACTAAACACAAAAATAAACAACTTGGTTTGGAAGCCAAAATTGCCTTTAGAATCTTATAGTGCATTTCCATACACCCAGAACTTAGTAAGCTTTCAACATAATCTGACTGCCAATAAAAACAGCAGCTTTAGACTGTTGAAGCAAACACCTTTTGTTAACGAAGAGGTCAGAATTATGGGAATAAATGCAATTGAAAATGCTTCACTTGGCAAAAGAAGTTATCCCGACTTTCTTGCTTTAACCTTTTATGCTGGAAACTACGATAATGCCCTAGATAAAAATTACTCAATTGAGATACAAGACATATACCACCGCCTTGATCAAGATATTGCACAACTTATTGATGCTGTAGATAAAGCAGTGGGAATACAGAATGCTTTTATTTTTGTAGTATCAACTGGATATTTTAACGAACAGGAGGTTTATCCTAAAGATGCGAGGCTTTCTGGTGGGGATTTTCGTCCAGAAAGGTGTGAAGCCTTACTGAATATGTATTTAATGGCCATTTATGGCAGAGAGAATTGGATAAAGAAATATTATAATGAGCAGATTTATTTTGATAGAAAATTAATTGAAGATAAAAAGATTGATTTCAAAGAGCTCCAAGAACGGGCTGCAGATTTTCTTATTCAGTTTTCGGGAGTACAAGATGTTATCACATCTTATCAAATGCTTCATGGAGCATACAATGAAGCCACACAATTATATAAGAATGGATTTCATAGAGGTGTTACAGGTGATCTTTTTATAGAATTACAACCTGGCTGGCGTATTGTAACAGACAAAAATCCTACCAATCATGAAAGAGTAAGAAGTAACGCTGTAACAGCACCAGCTATCTTTTTGGGTAATCATTTGAAGCCACAAATAGTTGACCGATTGATTGATGTATCAGAAATCGCACCTAGTGTTACTCACAGATTACGAATACGTGCTCCCAATGCTTCAAACTCATTGGTGTTGAAGGAATTATTATAAAAAGATATTACACAATCATTTAAAAATAAATGTTACCTTTATATATGTAACTAATTTAAATATATGGCATTAAATAAAATTATAGCGAAACTCTTTGGCAATAAAATGCAACGTGATTTAAAAGAAGTAAATCCGTATGTGAAAAAAATAAAGGATGTATATCCTGAAATAGAAAAATTGTCGAATGATGAGCTTCGTAGCAAAACAGAAGAAATAGAAAAACGTATTCACGACTACGTTTCAGAAGAAAGATCAAGAATAAATGCTCTAAAAGAGGGCATAGAGGAAATTGAACTTGAAGAGCGTGAAAAAAAATGGGAAGAGATTGATAAGATAGAAGACGAAATCTCTGACAAGTTTGATATAATTCTTGAAGAAGTTCTTCCTGAAGCTTTTGCAGTTATGAAAGATACTGCACGTCGTTTTACTGAAAACAAAGAAATAATTGTAACTGCTAATGAATTCGACAAAGACTTAGCTGCTACTCACGATTTTGTACGCATTGAAGGAGATAAAGCAATTTATCAAAATCATTGGATTGCAGGAGGAACCGAAATTGTATGGAACATGATACATTATGATGTTCAGCTATTCGGGGGGGTTGTATTACATAGAGGGAAAATTGCTGAAATGGCAACAGGAGAGGGAAAAACATTGGTTGCAACACTACCTGTATTTTTAAATGCCCTTACACACAACGGTGTTCATGTTGTGACCGTTAATGATTATTTAGCTAAACGTGACTCGGAATGGATGGGGCCTCTTTATATGTTCCATGGTCTTAGTGTTGATTGTATTGATAAGCATGAACCAAACTCAGATGCTCGAAGGAAAGCATATGAATCAGACATTACTTTTGGTACAAATAATGAGTTTGGGTTTGACTATCTGCGTGACAACATGGCCATCTCTCCTAAAGACTTAGTTCAACGCAAGCATAACTACTCCATAGTTGACGAGGTGGACTCCGTTTTAATTGATGATGCTCGTACACCTCTAATTATTTCAGGTCCTATACCAAAAGGTGAAGATCAACTATATGATTCACTTCGTCCACGTGTTGAAATGATTGTGAAAGCTCAACGCGACATGTCAACTAAGCTTTTAGCCGAAGCCAAATTAAAAATGGCATCGGAAGACAAAAAAGAACAAGAAGAAGGTAGCTTACTACTTTATCGCTCTTTTAAAGGTTTACCAAAAAGCAAGCCTCTTATCAAGTTTTTGAGTGAGCAAGGCGTAAAAGCAGCAATGCTTAGAACAGAAGAAAACTACATGTCAGAGCAAATGCGTAATATGCATATTGTTACTGATCCATTGTACTTTGTGATTGATGAGAAGAATAATAGTATTGACCTTACAGATAAAGGGATTGATATGCTGACAGGGAAATCGGATGACCCGACTTTCTTTGTTATGCCTGATATCAGTTCTCAACTTTCTGAACTTGAAAACTTAGCTATTTCGGATGAAGAGAAGGCCGCAAAAAAAGATGAGTATCTTCAAAACTATGCAATTAAATCAGAAAGAATACATACTGTTAATCAGCTTCTTAAAGCATATACTTTGTTTGATAAAGATGACGAATATGTGGTGATTGATAACAAAGTAATGATTGTTGATGAGCAAACTGGCCGTATTATGGATGGCAGAAGATACTCAGATGGATTGCACCAAGCAATTGAAGCTAAAGAGCGTGTTAAAGTAGAGGCAGCAACCCAAACATTTGCCACTGTTACTTTACAAAACTACTTCAGAATGTACAAAAAGCTTGCTGGTATGACAGGAACAGCAGAAACTGAAGCAGGAGAGTTGTGGGATATCTATAAATTGGATGTGGTTGTAATTCCTACCAACAAGCCTATTATTCGCGATGATATGAACGACCGCATTTATAAAACAAAGCGTGAAAAATATAGTGCAGTAATTGATGAGGTTACTAAATTAATTGAAGCTGGTCGTCCTGTATTGGTAGGTACTACATCTGTTGAAGTATCTGAACTTTTAAGTAGAATGCTTACTCTTAGGAAAATAGACCATAATGTTTTGAACGCAAAACTTCATCAACGTGAAGCTGATATTGTGGCAAGTGCAGGTCAAGCAGGCGTTGTAACTATTGCAACAAATATGGCTGGTCGTGGAACAGACATTAAGCTGTCGCCCGAAGTAAGAAAAGCAGGAGGTTTAGCAATTATTGGTACTGAAAGACACGAGTCACGACGTGTTGACAGACAATTACGTGGTCGTGCTGGAAGACAGGGAGATCCAGGCTCTTCTTTGTTTTTTGTTTCACTTGAAGACGATTTGATGCGTCTGTTTGCGACCGAGCGTATATCAGGACTCATGGATAAAATGGGTTTCAAAGAAGGTGATGTATTAGAACACAATATGCTGAGCAAATCTGTTGAGAGAGCTCAGAAAAAGGTAGAAGAAAATAACTTTGGTATACGTAAAAGACTGCTTGAATATGATGATGTGATGAATTCACAACGTGAAGTTATTTACAAGCGAAGACGTAATGCTTTGATGGGTGAGCGTATTGGTATTGATGTTCTAAATATGATTTATGATACTTCATCAAATATTGTAGAGCAAAACCAATATAGTTACAACGATTTGAACTTAGAGTTACTACGTGTAATGGCAATTGAAGCACCTTTTGGAGAAGAGGAATTTAAGTCATTAAAACCCCAAGAACAAGAAGAGAAAGTTTTTGAATCAGCAATCAATGCATTTAAGCGTAAGTCTGAAAAGTTAGCTGAAATTGCTCAACCTGTAATAAAACAAGTTTATGAAAATCAGGGAGCAATGTATGAGAATATATTAATTCCAGTTACAGATGGTAAAAAGGTATATAATATATCTTGCAACTTAAAAGAAGCATATGAATCTGGGTCGAAAGCTTTAGTAAAAGCATTTGAAAAATCAATACTTCTTCATACTATTGATGAAAACTGGAAAGACCATTTGCGAGAAATGGATGATTTACGACAATCAGTTCAAAATGCAAGTTATGAGCAAAAAGATCCTCTCTTAATTTATAAGCTCGAATCGTTCAACTTGTTTAAAGTAATGGTTGAAAATGTAAATTCGAAATCTGTTTCTGTTTTAATGCGTGGGCAGATTCCAATTCAACAACCAGAGCAGGTGAAAAGAGCTGATACAGAAGAAAAAACTGATTACAGTAAGTACAGAACGGAAAAAGAAGATGCTGTTAATAGGAATTCTGAATCTAATTCTTCTCAAGCTAGAGCTCAAGATACACGTGAGCGTAAGTTAGAACCTGTTAGAGTTGAAAAAAGAGTAGGAAGAAATGAACCTTGTCCATGTGGTAGTGGGAAGAAATACAAAAACTGTCACGGAAGATAAAGCACTTCTTATATAATTGATAGAAAAGGGAGCTGGAAAGATTTCTAACTCCCTTTTTTCTGTTTATTAGCGTCGATTTTAATTAATATTGATATTATACTAAACGTCTCATAATTAATTGAATCATTATATTTTTATGTGGAAATAATTTTTAATTCTATATAAAATCTACCCCTATTTTGTTTGTTAAATTCAAACAATAGCCTTACCTTAGTGAAGTTTTAATAAGCAAATAACAAATTAATTAATTAACTCAATATCATATTGATAGCTGTTAACGTGTTTCTCATAAAACAGCTCAGATATAACATAAATGTATGGTGGAAAGAGAAGATAGAATCATAAAGATAAATATCGAAGATGAAATGAAATCAGCTTACATCGATTATTCGATGTCGGTTATTGTTTCACGTGCACTACCTGATGTAAGAGATGGTTTTAAGCCAGTTCATAGACGCATACTTTTTGGTATGCATGAATTAAATAATGCATCGGATAAGCCACATAAGAAATCTGCAAGAATTGTAGGTGAGGTATTAGGTAAATATCATCCTCATGGTGATTCTTCTGTTTACAACGCGATGGTACGTTTAGCTCAGCATTGGAGCATGCGATATATGCTTGTTGATGGACAAGGTAACATGGGAAGTGTTGATGGTGATAGCCCTGCTGCAATGAGGTATACTGAAGCACGTTTGAACAAGCTATCGGAAGAGATGTTGAGAGATATTGAAAAAAACACAGTAGACTTTCAATTTAACTTTGATGATACACTTAATGAGCCAACCGTATTACCTACACGTGTTCCAAATCTTCTGATTAATGGAGCTTCAGGTATTGCAGTTGGTATGGCTACTAATATGGCGCCACATAACTTGTCTGAAGTTATTGATGGAATTATTGCTTACATCGACGATCGTGAAATAGATATCTCAGGCTTAATGGAGCATATTAAAGCTCCAGACTTTCCAACTGGTGGTTTTATATATGGATACAAGGGAGTGATTGAGGCATTTAACACAGGACGCGGACGAATTGTAATGCGTGGTAGAGCTGAAATAGAAACCGAAAAAAATCGCGAAATAATTGTTATTACGGAAATTCCGTATCTAGTTAATAAAGCTGACTTAATAAAGACCATTGCAAATCTTGTTATTGAAAAAAGAATAGATGGTATTTCTAATGTGAATGACGAGTCCGATCGTAATGGAATGCGCATTGTGGTAGATGTGAAACGTGATGCAAATGCAAATGTTATCTTAAATACGCTTTATAAACTTACTGCACTACAATCTTCATTTAGTATAAACAATATTGCTTTAGTTAATGGTCGTCCACAAATGCTCAATCTAAAAGATATGATTGGACATTTTGTAAACCATCGTCATGAAGTTGTTATACGAAGAACGCAATTTGATTTAAAAAAGGCAGAAGATAGAGCACACATTCTTGAGGGATTGATTATTGCTTCAGATAATATTGATGAAGTAATTGCTATTATTCGTGGCTCTCAAAATCCACAAGAAGCTATCCAACGTCTAATTGAGCGCTTTGAGTTAACCGAGATTCAATCCCGAGCAATTGTTGAAATGCGTTTACGTCAGCTTACAGGGCTTGAACAAGATAAACTTCGTGGTGAATATGATGAAATTATGAAATTAATAGCTCATTTGAACGAAATTCTAAATAATGAAGAATTACGAATGGAAGTTATTAAAGATGAGCTTGTTGAAATCAAAAAAAAGTATGGCGACGAACGTCGTTCAGAAATAATATTCTCTTCAGAAGAATTAAATCCAGAAGATTTCTATGCAGATGATGAGATGATTATCACTATTTCACGTCTTGGATATATAAAGCGAACCCCATTAACTGAGTTTCGAACTCAAAACAGAGGTGGAGTAGGAGCAAGAGGATCTGAAACTCGAGTTGAAGATTTTGTTGAGTTTATTTACCCAGCTTCCATGCATAATTACATGTTG
>DATERO010000043.1:0-8458 GCA_035271465.1 Dysgonamonadaceae bacterium
GTGAAGTTCGATTTTGTTGAATAGTACCTTGTTCCTTGTTAGTGATATGTCTATTAAACAGCACTTACAAATATATAGGCACTAAAATACAAAAAAAAAGTATGCTAGGTGGTTTTAGGGTCAATTTATTGTGCAAGTGTAATTATATAGTTGTTTTTATTATTATAAAGGCCTGTATAATTTGAGAGACTTTAATAGACAAATATAATTATACATTTTTCGAGCGCTGAAAGAATCAATTTTTCACTATATGATATTTTAATCTATTTGTAAAAAAACAAATATATTAATTTGTTCCTTAATGAAAAGTTGTATCTTTAGACACTTATTGTAGAATCTCATAGGTTCTTCTTAAATAAAGCCAAATCGCTTGTGCTGATTTTTATAGATATTGTTTATCTTACATTTATGTTAATTGTGTTTGAGAAAATGATGACAAGAAGAGTGGGGATTGAATTAAGTAACGTTTTGCTTTTAAATTAAATGCGGTCAAGCCTAAAGTTAAGATTAATGTAATAAACTGTTTTTAGCATAACTATATGTTTTACTAAATTTATTAATGTATAATCATAAGAATATATGAAAAATCAAATTTGTGTTTTATTTGCAGTTCTAGTAATTTCTGGAGTGTTCTATGCTTCAGAATCCTATGCACAAGGTGTTGAAGATTACGCTTCGTCATCTGTCAACCAGTCTGGGAAAGAATACCCAATGGTTAATTCGGAAGGTAGAGTGCGCGCTCAAATATCAGCTCCAGAAGCTAAGCTTGTACAGCTTGATATTGGTGGTGTAAAGTATGATTTATTAAAAGATGAAAATGGTGTTTGGACTGGCGAGTCTGATCCACAAGATGAAGGATTCCATTATTATCAACTAAATATTGACGGAGCTTCCGTACCGGATCCAGGGACCCTCTATTATTATGGTGCAAGTCGTTGGGGCAGCGGTATAGAGATACCCGCTCACGATCAAGATTTCTACGCACTTAAAAATGTACCTCACGGACAAGTACGCGAACATATCTACTTTTCAGAAACTAGCAATAGCATGCGTCGTTGCTTTGTATATACTCCGCCTTCTTATGAAAAGAATAGTTCAGAACGCTATCCTGTACTTTATTTGCAACACGGTGGTGGCGAAAATGAAACAGGATGGTCAAGCCAAGGACATGCAAATCTTATAATGGATAATTTAATTGCAGAGGGTAAAGCCAAGCCGTTTATTATTGTAATGGATAATGGAACTTGGTCTATGAGCGGACCTCGTAGCTCAGAAGGAGGCGCTTGGCCACCAGCAAGTTGGGCCGATGGATTTATGAAAACACTACTTAATGATATCATTCCTATGATCGACTCAAATTATCGTACACTTTCTAATCGAGAAAATCGAGCTATGGCAGGATTATCAATGGGAGGTATGCAAACAAGAGTAATAACATTGGCCAATCCAGATGTTTTCTCACAAGTTGGTATGTTTAGTGGTGGTAGTATTAGTGTTGAAGATGTAGAAAATGCACCTGGATTCAAAGAGAACGTGAAATTGCTATTCATTGGCTATGGTAGCTACGAACTTGATAATCCTAGAGCAGGGTCAACTAGTCCAAAAGAAAATACAGATAAACTGAAAGAGCTTGGAATCAATGCTCACTTTTATGTTTCTCCTAAGACAGCTCATGAATGGCAAACTTGGAGAAGAAGCCTTTATCAATTTGCCCCACTTTTATTTAAGAATTAAGAGTACTTCTTTTATACAATATGTTTTATGATAACAGTAAATACTTTTTTTAGATATTGTTTTTTTTTGATGTTTGTATCTGCTCCCGTTCTTTTGTGGGGTCAGCAAGCGAATGTCAATCTTGACTTTAATCCTCATATGGATAAAGAAGGTTTGACTCCTTTTAGTGCACCACTAAATTCGCCGGAAGTTCATGATGAGGGAATGGTTACATTTCGTTTAAGAGCGCCCAGTGCCAAAGAGGTTATGTTACCAAGAGGGTCTATAATCACTACTCTTGATAAAGGAAATGAACCAATTCCATTTAAGAAAGGCGATGACGGAGTCTGGACTCTAACAATTGGACCCCTTGTTCCAGATATTTATGCTTACCATTTTATAGTAGATGGAGTGCAAATTGCGGATCCAAGCAACACGTATGCTGCATTTACTGCCATGCCTCCATATAGTCAACTCGTTGTTCATGGTGGTGAACCTGCTTATTATGATGCAAAGAATGTTCAACATGGCAATGTCGTTCGACATATTTATCATTCAGATGTGACAGATGGTGAACGTGAACTATATGTGTATGTTCCACCAGGGTATAATCATGAAAAAGAATATCCTGTTCTTTATTTGATGGGTGGAAGTGGTGAGTTGCCTTCTAATTGGGTTTATGATGGAAGAGTTAATCTTATTATGGATAATTTGCTGGCTGAAGGTAAAGCTGAACCCATGCTTATAGCTATTCTTAATAATCAAGTAATTCATCGAAATCATCCCCAACATGCAGAATTAACTTTTGATATTTTAGAAAAAGAGCTAAGGAAGCATATTGTTCCATTAATTGATCTTAATTATAGCACTATTAAGCAGCCTAAAGGAAGAGCGATTTCTGGATTATCAATGGGTGGTCGTCATAGCATGTTTATTGGATTTCGTTCACTTGATGTTTTCGCCAATTTTGGTATTCTTAGTGCTGGCGATGAAAACTCTGAGAGTACACTCAGTCATTTTTTGAATGATCCAAATGTTAACGAAAAAGTTGATTATTTATTCGTAGGACAAGGCACAAAAGAAGCTCAAGGCTTCTTTAATGTTCGTGCTCAAGGTTTGCATGATGCTTTGACAAATCATAATATAGAGCATGAATATTATGTAGGCGGACATGGTGGGCATGATTGGTCTACTTGGCGACATCTATTATATTATAGATTCTTACCCAATTTGTGGAAAAACAAATAATGCTAGATAAATGAAGAAAGTAATTTTCGCGATATATTTTTTCTTTGTGCTTTTATTGAGTTCATGCTCAGTAAAACTACCTTCCAATCAAGTTGAAGTTGCAGAAGGAATATTAGAGGGGGTGGTGGTAGACGACTTAAGAGTTTTCAAAGGTATACCTTTCGCTGCACCTCCTGTAGGCGATTTGAGATGGAAAGCTCCTCAGCCTTTAGAAAAATGGAGTGGTGTTAAACTGGCAATTGATTATGCTCCCGCACCTATGCAAGGAGGAAATCCTCAATCAGGGAAAAGTGAAGACTGCTTGTATTTAAATATTTGGACACCAGCTAAGAACTCAAATGATAAAGTTCCAGTTTTAGTATGGATTTACGGTGGTGGTTTTAGTTTTGGTTCGACTTCAGATCCAGTGCATAATGGTGAGCAACTTGCTCGTAAAGGGGTTGTTCTAGTAAGTATAGCATATCGTGTTGGACAGCTTGGTTTTCTTGCACATCCTGAATTGAGTACTGAAAGCCCTAGCAATACTTCAGGTAATTATGGTCTACTTGACATGATTGCTGGACTTGAATGGATACAGAAAAATATATCTTCATTTGGAGGCGACCCTGATCAAGTTACTATTTTTGGCGAGTCGGCTGGAGGCATTGCAGTGAGTATGCTGTGCGCCTCCCCTAAAGCAAATGGTCTTTTTCATGGAGCTATTTCACAAAGTGGAGGCTCATTTGGACCCACTCGCAAAACTACATTTCCTGGTGAGAATATGAAGACACTTTCAATGGCAGAAGAAGATGGCTTAGAATATGCTAGAGTGGTTGGAGCTTCATCTATAGAAGATCTTAGAAAAGTTGATGCCGAAAAGCTACCTCAGGGTATGGGTATGGGAGGATCTTGGCCTATTGTTGACGGCTATGTTGTTCCAGATGATCAATTTAAACTATATGAATCTGGAAAATATAACGATGTGCCAGTATTGATTGGTTACAACTCCGATGAAGGTTTGAGCTTTCCATCAGGACATACACCTGCCGATTATATTAACAGTGTTAAAAATAGATTTGGTCCTTTTGCTGATGATTTAATTGAGGTTTATCCTCCTGGTGAATACTCAGTTACAAGGTCTGCTCGTAATTTAATGCGAGATGCTGCCTTCGGATGGCATACTTGGAGTTGGGCAAGGCTTCAGGCTAAAACTGGTAAATCAGCGGCCTATTTATATTATTTTGATCAACATCCACAATATCCAAAAGATTCACCCCAATTTGACCATGGTACACCACATGGTGTCGATGTAGCTTATGTATTTAAAAATATTGATACAACCAATCCTACTACTTCAAAGTCTGATCTTGAGATTTCTGATATTATGAGCATTTATTGGACTAATTTTGCAAAATATGGTCATCCTAATAGCGAAGAGGTGCCTGAGTGGCAGTCGTTTACTGAAAATAATCCAGTTGTGATGCACTTAGGCCCTGCAGCTAAATTAGGTCCAGTTCCTGATGAGAACTCTTTGAATGTTATGGACAAATATTTTGAGTGGAGACGTTCTTTAGAAGGATCGACTTGGGCAAATGATTAAAATAAACAATTATTGATAATTTCTTTGATTTGAATTATGAAAACGGCAAATAAATACATATTAATATTTGTGCTTCTTCATCTGACGATGATGCTTCATTCTCAAAATCCTGATTTCCATATATATCTATGTTTTGGACAATCAAATATGGCAGGTGCTGCTAGAGCTGAGGCTCAGGATTCGATAGTTAATGAGCGTTTTCAGATGATGAGTGTTATGGATTGTCCTGATAAAGAGCGTGAAATGGGTAATTGGTACACTGCTTCACCTCCTATTTGTGATTGCAATGCTGGTCTCTCTCCAGCTGACTACTTCGGTCGAACGCTTGTCGAAAATTTACCATCAAATATTAAAGTAGGAGTAATTAATGTCTCTATTGGTGGGTGTAGAATAGAATTGTTCGATAAGGAAAATTATCAGTCGTATGTAGATACAGCACCTGAATGGATGATCAACTGGATTAATAACTACGATGGAAATCCATACGGAAGACTGGTCGAGTTGGCACAGTTAGCGCAAAAAGATGGTGTGATTAAAGGTATATTACTGCATCAGGGTGAGTCAAACCCAAACGATTCACTATGGACGCAAAAGGTAAAAGATATTTACGATAATTTATTGAATGATTTGAATCTGAAAGCTGAGGAGACTCCGTTGTTGGCTGGCGAAATGCTGAGTGCTGAATTTGACGGGAAATGTGCTGGTTTTAATGAATTCATTGCAAAGTTGCCTAATGTGGTCTCTAATGCACACGTAATTTCTTCGGAAGGTTGTCCAGGGATGCGCGATGGGCTTCACTTCAATGCCGAAGGTTATCGAATTATGGGAAGAAGATATGGGGAGAAAATGCTTTCGTTTTATTAAATAATATAAAATTCAGTTGTTATGAAAAAAAGTTTTATTCGATTTTTAATTATGGTATTTACCGTATTCAGTTTTATAAATACTATATCAGCACAAAATAATAAAGCTAACACATCTAGTGTTAGGACAGTTGAGGATGGTGGTACAGGATCTTATAGCGCAATAATGTATACAGATGGATCTTTGGATACTCATACTATATTTCACCCTAAAGACCTGAGTGTTTTTGGTGATAATAATAAGCTGCCAATTATAGCTTGGGGAAACGGTGCTTGTGCAAATTCTCCTTGGGAGCATATCAATTTTTTATCTGAAGTGGCATCACATGGTTTTTTGGTGATTGCTATTGGACCAATGCCGGAAGAAGGACAACGTGGTGGAGGAAGATCAATATCTTCGCAGATGACAGATGCTATTGATTGGGCAATTGCTCAAAACAGTGACGAGACTAGTCCGTTGTACAACAAAATTGATATTTCAAAGATAGCAGTGAGTGGAATGTCATGTGGTGGTTTACAGGCTCTTGAAGTTGCCCCCGATCCTCGTATCACTACTTTGATTGTATGCAATAGTGGCATATTAGGAGATGCCGGAAGTGGTATGCCAGGAATGCCCAGCCTTACAAAAGAGCAGTTGAAAAAACTTCATACTCCTACACTATATTTGCTTGGAGGTGAAACAGACATTGCTTATAATAATGGTATGGACGACTTTGAGCGTATTAACCATGTTCCTGTTTTCGTTGCAAATATGGATGTTGGACATGGGGGTACTTATAGCCAACCTCATGGTGGCGAATTTGCAAAAGTGGCAACAGCATGGTATAAATGGCAATTAAAAGACGATATAGAGGCTGGTAAAATGTTTACTGGAAATCCTTCTCAGCTTTCTTCATCAACCATTTGGGAAGTTGATAAAAAGAATTTACCTTAAAAAATATGCGTTTATATCTATTTGTAACAAAACTTTATGTAAGAATATTTCTATTTTAAATTAAAAAAACTAATGATTAAATTATGAAGAATGTAGTTAAACTATTTACGCTTTTCCTGTTTTTCTCGTCTTTTACGATGTTCGCACAGGAAGCACATACTTTCCCTAAAGGAACTGTTCCAAATGAACATAATATAGTAGGGGCTGAATATCCCAGAATTGGTGAAGATGGACGAACCTACTTTAGAATTTATGCACCTGATGCAAAGAAAGTTGAGATTAGTTTTCGAGGTGAGATGGAAAAAGGAGACGACGGTTATTGGACATTAGAGTCCAAAGAGCCTGAGATCGTGGGTTTCCATTATTATCAAATTATTATTGATGGCGTGAGCGCTGCCGACCCAAATGGGAAACCTTTTTTTGGGATGGGAAAATGGGTTAGTGGTATTGAAATTCCTGAAAATGGTGTAGATTATTACAAGCCAAAGAAAGGTGTTGCCAAAGGATCAGTGAATGAAAGTTGGTACTACTCAGATGTCCGCAATGAATGGCGTCATTGCTTTATTTATACACCTGCTGAATATGATAAAGATCCAAATCGCAAATACCCAGTCTTATATCTTCAACACGGTATGGGTGAGAATGAAACCAGTTGGGTTAATCAGGGTAAGATGAGTTTTATCATGGATAATCTGATTGCAGAAGGAAAAGCAACTCCAATGTTAGTAGTGATGGATAACGGTAATATTGAGAATTTCCGCACTTTGCCAGGAGAGAATCCAAACGAAGCGAGAAGCCTTTTTGGAGCTGACTTTACCCCTATATTATTAAATGAAATCATACCTCACGTTGAGTCAAATTACCGAGTGCTTACAGATCGTGATAACCGAGCAATGGCAGGTCTTTCATGGGGTGGACTGCAAACATTCAATATCACATTGAATAATATTGACAAATTCTCACATATTGGTGGATTCAGTGGAGCTGGTCAGATTAATCTAGATAATCTGAGTGCTGCATATAATGGTGTGTTTAAAGATCCAAACGAGTTTAATGAGAAGGTTAAAGTTTTTTTCCTTGGTATCGGGTCTGAAGAAAACCCTGGGCGTACTAAAAGTTTAAGTGAAGGTTTGAAAAATGCTGGGATCAACAATGTATATTATGAATCGCCAGGAACCGCTCATGAGTTTCTTACATGGCGCAGATGTCTTAAAGAATTTGTCCCGTTACTTTTCAAATAAACTATTAATATATTATGACTATACTGATAAATAACCGGAATAAGAGAAGCTTTTTTGCTTCTCTTTTACTACTTTTCATATTATGGAGCAATAATATTCAGGCTCAACAACTCAAGTTGAATGATCTGGAGTATTTTGAGTCTACTGGTATTAATGTGCTGGTATACAGCAATAGATACAGTCCCGTTTTCTTCGATGAGAAAACAGCAGGTATAGAGTTGATCCATCATGGCGTGAGAACAGCTACAGGGGGTGCCGTCCGTTTACATAATGCACCTGAGCAATGGGATTTAGTTCCGGAGATTATAAGTAGAAATGTAGATAGAGATGATAATTCAATATCTGTTATGCTGCGTTACGCAGATTTCAATTTTGATAGCGAAGTAAAAGTAACTCCCGAAAAAGAGGGGGTGCGTATTGAAGTGATTTTAGAGAAACCAATACCAGCTGAATTAATAGGACGTGCAGGTTTTAATTTTGAATTCTTTCCTCCTGATTATTGGGAAAGCATTTATCTTGCCGACGGAAATCCTAAGATTTTTCCACGATATCCGGCAAGTGATACAAAGATTAAACCCGTGAGTGATAAGATTCAGCAAATATTTGATCATTCAACATTTGATGATCGTGGAAGAGGAGAATACCTTGATCCATTACCAATCACTACTGCAAACACCTTTGTGCTGGCACCAGATAACCCGAATCGTAGGGTTACAATAAAATCAGATTCTGAGATTATGTTTTTCGATGGCCGCATTTTAGCTCAAAATGGGTGTTATGTTTTTCGCTCGTTACTTCCTTCTGGGAAAACTGGTAAAGTTATGGAGTGGTTTGTGGAAGCAAATACTATTTCCGAATGGATAAAAGAACCTAATATTGG
>DATERO010000044.1:0-19666 GCA_035271465.1 Dysgonamonadaceae bacterium
CCCATTGCACCTCCAGGAGTGCAAAACATAGATAGATTGTTGCAGAAATGTATTTCGTGTCATCTTTGTGTTACAAAGTGTCCATCGCATGTTATCAAGCCAGCATTGTTCGAATATGGTCTAGGAGGTATTATGCAACCTAAACTCTACTTTGATCATGGTTTTTGCAGTTACGACTGCACCGATTGTGGAGACGTATGTCCAACTGGTGCAATACTACCACTTACCAAAGAGGAAAAGCATCACACACAAATGGGGCAAGTTAACTTCATAATAGAAAACTGCATTGTCTATTATGACGAAACTAGTTGCGGAGCATGCTCAGAGCACTGTCCAACGCAAGCAGTAAGTATGATTCCATATAAAGACACACTTACCATTCCTCATATAGAGCCCTCAATATGTGTAGGCTGTGGTGGCTGTGAGTATGTTTGCCCAGCTATTCCATTCAAAGCAATTTATGTGGAGGGGTTGAAAGAACAACAAATAATTGAGTTGGTACATGAGGAGCAGGAAGAGCATGTGATTGATGGGTTTGGGTTTTGATGCTTTATTTGTTTTGTTTTACTACACGAATGGTCTTAGATGCTATAAAACAATAATACTATACCCTATTTGAAATGTTTTCGAATAGGGTATTATAATTATAATAAAATAGATGAGAAAACTTCTGGCTAAAGTTTCTTCTTCATCTGTTCCTCAAGTCTCAATAAGTCCTTCGTAAAGTTACGAATTCCTTCAGCTAGTTTTTCAGTAGCCATTGCATCCTCGTTCAGCATCCATCGGAATGTTTTTTCATTCACGCTTATTTTCTCTAAATCTGATTTCGAAGCAATTTCAGGTGTAAGCTGTGGTTGCAAAGTTCCTTTAGTGCTTTCCAATTCCTTTAAGAGTGCAGGTGAGATGGTCAATAAATCACAACCCGTTAGTTCTGTTATTTCGCCAATGTTCCTGAAGCTTGCTCCCATCACCTGTGTTTTGTATCCAAACTTCTTGTAATAGTTGTAGATGTTCTTAACTGATAATACACCTGGATCTTCCTGAGGCGCAATTTCAGTAACACCTCTATCTTTTTTATGCCAATCCAATATTCTTCCCACAAACGGAGAAATTAATCTCACTTTTGCTTCGGCACAAGCCACTGCTTGAGCAAAACTGAAGAGCAAGGTCAAATTGCAATGTATTCCTTCTTTTTCTAATTCCTCTGCTGCTTTAATGCCCTCCCAAGTTGATGCCAATTTTATTAATATGCGTTCGCGTGAAATACCAGCTTCTTCATATAGAGCAATTAAATCACGTGCTTTTTTCACTGATCCATCCTTATCGAAAGACAGCCTTGCATCAACTTCTGTTGAAACCCTATTAGGAACTATTTCAAGTATTTGCAATCCAAAGTTAACTGCCAATTTATCCATTGCTTTGCTCAATTGCACAGTTTTATCATTAGACTTACTTTTTGCGTAAGCTATAGCATCATCTACCAATGCTGAATATTTAGGATTTTGTGATGCGGCGAAAATTAAGGAAGGATTAGTTGTTGCATCAATTGGTTTATATGCTTCAATTGAAGCAAAGTCACCTGTGTCAGCTACTACTTTAGTGTGTTTCTTTAGTTGTTCAAGTAAATTCATGTTATTCATTTTATAATAGTTAATAATTTGCGGCTAGAATTGATATTTCACATCACTTTCGCAGACGATATCTGATTTTATGAATTATATCATCTCATCTAAAGATAATGAATTTGGATTGCATTTGAAAGGATATGTGATTATTAACGTTTTACTATTATAATGGTTGACTCTCATTTTCAATTTAAAGAATTAATTAAGGGGTTAAAAGTCTTACCCTATAACCCCTTAATATTAATATTGTGAATATTTGGTTTTGATATCGTGTTACGTGTATGGTGTCGTTTGGCGATTGGAAGCACGAACCTTTCAAACTAACACAAATTTTATTAAATGTAACACCCTTGAATTTAGCACTATCCGCCAAATGATTTATACACTTTGTTGTATGCTGGTGTTTATCCTTCAAAGTCAATCCGTCTCAAGTTTTAACAAATTTAACAGTTTTCTTATCAATCTGCACAGACGTTGATTCGGAGTACAAATTTATTTTGTTTTTGTGGGTGGGTAAATCCCCAAACCGCCCTTAAAGGCGGTAATTAGGGTTGGCTTTGTAAGCTCTTTGGCAAGTTTAGGTTTAGAGTGGCTCGTGCGACTTGACAATGTGCTTACAAAAAGGGATGGCTATCATTTCCCAAGTTTCAATATTCTAAATGCACCCTGAGATACAATCAAAAAAACAATAGAACCAACAATCAAATCAGGATATTTTGATTGGGTCAGCAACACCAATACACCAGCTAAAATAACTCCTGAATTTATTATTACATCGTTGGAAGTAAAAATCATACTGGCTTTCATGTGTGCTTCTTTACTTTTCGATTTCTGGAGTAGGTACAAACAGATGGCATTGGCAGTTAATGCTAAAACTGAAACTCCAATCATAATTCTGTAGTCTGGCATTTCTTCAGAACCTATAAATCGTCTTACCACTTCTATAATACCTAAAAAGGCTAAGGATAATTGAAAATAACCACTCCAACGTGCAACTTTCTTTTTTCTCAGAACTGTTGAACCAACTGCCCAAAGACTTAATCCATATACAAAAGAATCAGCTAACATGTCTAAAGAATCTGCCACCAAACCCATTGACTTTGAAATAAGTCCGGTAGTCATTTCAATTATGAAAAATCCAAAATTAATTATGAGTATCGTCCATAACAGTTTTGATTGTACATCGGAACTTTCTATTGTTACTTCCTTTTCATCAATAGAACTTGAATATGTATGTTTTGCTCCAAAGTTTAATGATTCCAGACGCGATAATATTTCTTCATCTTCCCGAGAATGAAAAACAGTAAGATTGCGATTTTCAATATCGAATTCCAATTTCCTGATAACCTCTATTCCATCCAACTTCATACGAATCATGTTTTCTTCGGATGGACAATCCATTTTCGATATGTGGTATTCTGATTTAATCATTGTCGCCTGATAATCTAAGTTTTATTCCTCCATTAAATACAAATCCATCAGCCGGTGCCCAAATATCAGGGAAAGTAGGATTATTTGTTGGCGGCAAAACCAAAGGTTCAAAATCAGATTGCATAACGTTTGTAAAGTTCTCGAAATTCACGAATAAAGATAAACGTTCCCAATGTCGCATAATCATTATTCCCATTGTCCAATAATCTGTTTTTTGATTGTATAAATTATCGAACTGTTTCCCAGTGTAATAAACCTCATATCCAGCAGACCATTTTTCTTCAATTTCATAGAATAATACTGCACCCGCATTGTGCTTTGGTGTAAGTGGTTTCTGGTTATTGATATTATCGTATTGTAATTCGGTATTAACAAAGGCGTAGTTTAAATAGAGTTTAAAATCGTCGTATGTTAGTTTTATATTGGTTTCAAAGCCTGAACTTAAAATGTTACCATCAGCGCTTTCAAAATAAGCCATGCCCATTGTTTCGTCTTCCCGTAAAACCAATGCATTTTTTAGCTGAGTCAAAAAGAAGAGTTGGTTGATTGAGAAAGTCATTTCATCGCCCAATGCGGTTTTGTAATTTATATCGAAATTTCCTCCTATTGAAGTTTCTGCATCTACCAGGTCTTTTGATAATGGTTGAATATCCCGATAATAAATTCTCTCAGCATCTTCGGTGAAAATTGTAGGAAGCTTGTAACCCATAGCACCGCCAAGTCGTGAACTTAATTTATTGTTAGGTTTAAATAACAATGAAAAACGTGGCAGCACAAATGTCCCATAGTCAGCATTGTAGTCGGTTCGTAAGCCAGTTTCTAACCCAAGTTTTTTACTAAAATCGGTAGTGTTTTGAATAAAGCCACCAAAGGTGTTATGTGTATAATCTCTTGCAGAATATGAGTCAGCGTCTGTCTCTGTAAACTGTTCGAGATAATGGTTTAATCCCAATTGCCATTCTGTATTATCGTTTTTATGCAAATTGTATATGGCTTCGGTAAAACTGGATAATTGATTTCCACTGAATCGGTAGTCTGGAATACTTAGTTTTCTGTCAAAATAGGAAACACTATTTTTAAAAGAGAATGTTCTGTCATCGGTTGTATTCCGAAAACTTAATTGCGTAGCATAACGTTCCGATTTATTTTCTTCGGAAAAAATATGTTCAGTACTTGTGTTTCCCTTTATCACTTCCATGTCTCCACCCGTTCTATTATCGATGGTAGTGTTTAACCCTAAACTTAATTCAGTGTTAGGATTGAAGTAGTAGTAGAATTTTGGATTTAGACTAAAAGTTTGCGCTTTGGGCATATTTGAAAAACCATCTTCGTCGGGGTCGAATGCGATTTGATTATTAGCTGAGCCATAAACTGAAAGACCAACTTTTCCGTATTTCTGCGCATAAAACAAATTGCCAGTTGTACCCAAAGCACTTGTTTGATTTAGCATAACATCAAGCTTTGCTTCCTCTTCTGGTCGTATGGTTACAAGGTTTACCAAACCTGCAATTGCTCCACCACCGTACAAAGTAGAATTACTCCCTTTAATTAGCTCAACTTGCTTTAAGTCAAGCGGTGGTATTTGCATAATAGATAACCCACCGGCGAAACCACCATAAAGTGGCATTCCATCTTTTAATATTTGTGTGTATCGACCATCCAAACCCTGAATGCGAATACTCATATTTCCAGAACTAAGTGAGGTTTGCTGCATATGCACACCTGTGGTTTCTCTTAAAAGCATGCCAATATTTGTTGAGTTCATAGCTGCTTTTTCGCCTAATTCTTCGCCTGTAATTGCTTCAATTCTTGTTGGAATATCCTGAATTGTTCGGGAAGACCTTGTTGCTGCAATTACAACTTCTTCAAGTTCTTCTCCTTCTTCCAGCTCAACTTCAATCGTTTTGTTGTTGTCATCTGGAAAAGATAAAGTAATTTCCTTTTCTTCAAAGCCGACAAAAGAAATTACAAACTCTATTTCGCCATTGGGTAAATTCTCCAATCTTGCAAAACCCTCATTATTTGTAATTGTACCTGTCGTCGTTCCTTCAATAATTACACTTGCTCCAATTAAGGATTCGCCAGATTCTTCTTTTACCTCAAAAGTTATTTTGTTTTGTGCGAATAATAAACCTGTTGAAAAAAGAAGTAATAGAATAGTGAATGTTTGTTTCATAACATAACTTTTAAAAATTATGTAACAAAACTACTGAATGAGTACGTGCAACAGTATTGCAAAGTTTTATCGGCAATTAGGGCAAATTCCTTTTACCACAAAATTGGCATTTTCAAACGAGAAGCCTTCTGCTAAATCCATCTTTGGAACTGGCATGTCTTTCATACAGTGAGTTTGACCGCATTTATTGCATAAAAAATGAATATGAAGGTCATCGGGTTTGCAGGTACAATCATCATCGCACAAGGCATATTTTACCGCTCCCGTACCATCGTCAATGCTGTGAATAAGGTAGTTGTCCTGAAACGTCTTGAGCGTACGAAATATAGTTGACCTTTCAACATTGTCAAACTGCTGTTCTATTTCATAAAGGCTTAATGCTTTCTTTTGTTTTTCTAAAATCTCGTAAACCAATTGGCGCATAGCGGTTGGTTTGATATTCTTTTGTTCTAATTTTTTATCTGTTTTACCTTTCATAAATGTAAATGTACAATGATTAAGCTAATGTAGCGCAGGCAAAAAAACAACTCTTTTGCAAACTTTGGATTGCAGGGCTGGCTTGCAGCGGTTTGCAAATGTGTTGTTTTGTGCGGTTGGGTTTCTTTTGTCTTTGCGGGGGGGAGAGAAAAAACAAAATAAATTACCCTCAATATGCACAGACCTTTTTACGAAGCACCAAATCAATAAATTTTTCTTTCTATTAATTAATCTTTTATTTCAAAGCATCGAGTTTTGTCTTTTTACACTTGCATACAACTTATTTATTCGTTCTATTCTATAGTTTTTTAGCAATACGATATAAACGTCCCTCATCTGTTACTGCATAAAGAGCGCCATCATTTCCCATTTCTAGGTCACGAAATCGTTGATTCTCTTTTTCAAGTAAACGTTCTTCTCCTATCACTTTATTATTTTGAATAACAATCCTTGCGATGTGTTTGCTGCTTAATCCACCTATAAATAGATTGTTTTTCCATTCGGGCATAACGTCAGAACTATAAAATGTCATTCCACTTGGAGAAAGTACAGGATCCCAATAATAAACTGGTTGTTCCATGCCATCTTTTTGAGTTATTCCTCCACCGACTTTATCTCCGTTATATTCTATTCCATACCCAATAGTTGCCCAACCATAATTTTCTCCCGATTTAATTAAATTAAGTTCATCACCTCCTCGCGGCCCCATTTCGCTTAGCCATAACTCTCCTGTTTCAGGATGAATATCAAGACCCTGAGGATTTCTATGTCCATATGAGTATATTTCTGGAAGAGCATCTGGGATGTTGACAAATGGATTCCCCTCAACTGGCTTACCTTCACTAGTAATATAAACAACTTTACCATAACCATTATCTAATAGCTGAGCTTTGGGTCGAGTTTTTAAATCAGAACGCTCACCTGTTGATACAAATATATTTCCATCATTATCAAATACTATGCGACTTCCAAAGTGCATACTGTTATCGAAATATGGAATAGCTCGAAATATAACTTCAAAATTCTCAATTTTACTTTCATCGGCAGAGAGTTTTCCTTTACCCACTGCTGTAAGCGAGCCCTCGGGTTTTCTCTCAGCAAATGTAAAATAAAGCATCCTACTTGTATTGAAGTCAGGAGCAGGAACAACATCTAACAGTCCTCCTTGACCTCTATTGTCAACATTGGGAAAGCCAGTAATTGCATCACTTAGAACACCTTCTTTAGTAACAATTCTAAGTTTACCTGCTTTTTCTGTTACCGCCAATCTTCCATCAGGAAGAGATGCAACAGACCACGGGCTAGATAATCCTTCTGCTATAATATTAACTTCGTAAGGTGTGGTAGTTTTCACTCCGCTTATTCGTGTTTGACCTTCAAAAGCAGGTTTATAATCCGCATTTGGAGCTTTTGTCTCTACTGGCGGGTAGATATAATCAGTTCCGTTGGATGTTTTATCTCCTTTAACATCCTCGTTGTTATTGTTTTGTGCAGTGCATGAAATTACAAATATAATTGCAATAAGAAAACTGTATAATTTTAAATTCTTCATATTTTTTCTTCTATTAGTTTTAGGTATAACATTTTATAATACAAATGGTTTAAGTCGATGAAATTTTTATATGTTATGATTTAATTAAAGAAAATGAGGTTTAGCATAATAAGATTGCATAGCAAATGTGATGATATCTCTCTATATTTGCATTTTTGTATGCTATCAATATAAACTCCATCTTATTAGATTAATTATTGAAAATATGAGCTTAAACATCGAAAAGAGTATTTACGAAGAAGAACTAAAAATCATTAGTATTGAGAAAGCAAGTAGATTAGCTATTATACTTTTTGGTGTTTTAGTCATAGTATTAGGTTTACCTTTCTTTTTTATGCATCGTGAGATATTCTTAGCCTTTTTTTCAAATTTTGAAATAATTGCTTTCATAAAAGATTGTTTTTCGTTTATACTGTTATTTGTTATTGGCATTGTCCTTCACGAACTTATTCATGGATTAACTTGGCTCCCATTTATTAAGGGAAATTTTAAAAACATACGTTTTGGCATAATGTGGAAATACTTTACACCTTATTGTCATTGTAAAGTACCTTTAAAAGTAAAGCATTATATAATTGGAGCAATGATGCCAGCTATTATCTTGGGTGTAATCCCTACCATAATTGCTTTCTTTACTGGAAGTATAATGTTTTTTTATTTGGGAGTTAATTTTATAGTTGCTGCAAGTGGTGATTTTTTAATTACATATATGCTTAGAAGTGAAGATGGTAACAGCTACGTTTTAGATCACGATTCGCTCCCCGGATGTACAGTTTATAGATTAAAGTAAAGAAAATAAAGAAAGTCAATAAAAAATATACTATCTTTGCATCAAATAATTCAACAGGGGTGCCCCACATTTCGGGCTGAGATTACACCCAATGTACCTGATCCAGATAATGCTGGCGTAGGAAAAAACGAAAAGCTCTCACTGCTTTTTATTTGTAATTCTCTTCAAACATACCCCTTTTTTGTTTCACTAAACGATGCCCATTAAATTAAAGGCATCTAAATAACTAATTGAAAATGAAAAAGGTTTTCTTTGCACTTATAGTGCTGATTTCGACAAACATTCAACTTTCGGCTCAACTTCAAGCCGATACTTTATCTAACATCAATTTAGAGGAAGTGATTGTATCTGCCACTCGTGCAGGCCAAAACACTCCCGTATCTTACAACAACATTGATGAAGCTCAATTGAAAAAACAAAATGCTGCAAACAACCTACCAGTTGTTTTACAAACACTTCCTTCGCTTGTATCTTTTACGGAGGGTGGAACGGGAGTAGGAAATACTTCACTAAGAATTAGAGGTACAGATGCGACACGCATAAATGTAACTCTTAATGGAATGCCTTTGAATAATCCCGAAACGCAAGAGGTTTATTGGGTTAACTTACCTGATCTTTCAAGTTCACTTCAAAGCGTTCAGGTTCAACGCGGAATAGGAACATCGACCAATGGTTCTGCAGCATTTGGAGCAAGCATGTCGCTCAAAACTCTAAGTGCAAGCTCAGATGCATATGGTGAAGCTTCATCAACTGTAGGAAGTTATGGAACTTTCTCATCATCACTGGCAGCGGGTACTGGACTTCTAAGCAAAGGCTTTGCATTAGATGCTCGATACTCTAAAGTATTAAGCGACGGATATATTCAAAATGGGAAAGTAGATCATAGCAATTTGTTTTTATCTCTTTCACATTATGGTTCAAAGCAATTATTGCGAATCAACTACATCAATGGTATTCAACATACTGGTATTACCTGGAATGGAGTATCCCCTGAACAAATAGAAGAATATGGTCGTCGATTTAATACCGCAGGAGCTTATTTTGATAGTGCAGGCAATCTTCGCTACTACGACAACGATACTGATAACTATTATTCAAATATTCTTCAACTTATCTTTACTCGTGAATTAAGCCATAATCTTTCTCTGAATGTTAATCTGAGTTACAATAATGGTTATGGTTATTATGAAAACTATCGCTCTGGAAGTGATATGAAAAAAGGAGATAAATACAATAAGTTTGGTCTAAAAAATCAGATAGTTGATGGTGTAGAGTACAAAAGCTCTCAATTGATTAGACAAAAATTTCTTTCGAACGACTTCTATGTTGCCAACTTCTCACTTAACTATAACCTAAATCCACTTCAACTTGTTGTGGGAGGACTCATGAGTGATTTTGATGGAAGTCACTATGGGAAATTACCTTGGATAAAATTCAATCAAGATATTCCTGTTGATTATGAATGGTACAGAAATGAAGGAAGAAAAAAAGAGTATACCCTCTTCTCAAAAGCAGAATATGAAGCAACCAGTATTCTTTCTCTTTTTGCAGATTTACAATATAGATATATTGACTACAGATTTACTGGAGCGGATGACGATATGGCAGATTTGACCAGCAACCATTACTTTAGTTTTTTCAATCCAAAAGCAGGAGTTTTTATCAAACCAAATGACAACAATCAATTCTACGCATCTATTGCTGTGGGAAATCGTGAACCATTAAGAACAGATCTAAAAGATGGAATTAAATTTGGTGCAGAAAAAACAATCAAACCTGAAAGAATGATTGACTATGAGTTAGGATATCGTTTTGTTTCTAACGAGGGTCTTTTACTTGCAGGGAATTTGTATTATATGGATTACAACAATCAAATGGTGCAAACTGGAAAGTTGAATGATATAGGTTATAAAATAATGGAAAACGTAAAAAACAGCTATCGCACTGGAATCGAAATAGAAACTCAAATACCTATATCTAACTATTTACGTTTAGATGCAAATGCAACATTCAGTAAGAACATAATTAAAAATTATACGGCGTTCTATGATGTATATGATTCATACTACGACAAGCTATTACGTCAAGATAGTGAGAACTTGGGTAATACAGATATCTCCTTTTCTCCTAATGTAATTGCAATGGGAAGTCTAACATACACACCAAAGAGAAATTTATCTTTCAACTTGATGGGCAAGTACGTTGGAAAACAATATTACGACAATACATCAAACGATGATCACTCATTGGATGCTTATTTTGTTTCAAATTTTATGGCAGGATATACTTTTTCTAAATCACGATTTGGAGAAATTGATTTGCAATTCATGGTTAACAATATATTTGATAAAAAATATATTGCTAATGCATGGGTGGCTACGGATAAATTAGAAGATGGACAGTCATTTGTATACAAGGGGCTCTTTCCTCAAGCTACACGTAACTTCATGGGACGGGTTACTTTAAGATTCTAACAATCAGACATTATAATGGATATATTTGAAATAATTGGAGTTGTTATTGGGCTTATCTACCTTTATTTGGAATACAAGGCAAATATTTGGCTGTGGCCAGTAGGTGTAATTATGCCTCTAATATATATATTTATATTCTATCAGAATAAATTTTATGCTGATATGGGTATTTATATATACTACTTTTTCGCAAGTATATATGGATGGTATATATGGACAAGATCAATAAAAAAAACAGATCAGGTTATAATATCTCATACTCCAATTAAATATCTTGGCAAAATGATAGGCTTATTTGCATTAATATTTACTGTCATTGCATTTATTCTTGTTTGGTTCACAGATAGCCCAGTTCCGTATGGTGATAGTTTTACTACTACCCTCAGCATTATTGCAATGTGGATGCTTGCTCACAAATATATAGAGCAGTGGTGGTTGTGGATTGCAGTAAATGTAGTTTCCACAGGATTATATTTTTGGAAAGGTCTTTATCCTACGGCATTATTATTTGTAGTCTATTCCATAATTCCAATCTTCGGCTATTTCAAGTGGAAGAAAATGATGATAGAACAAAATCAAACAAAACAACTAATTTTCAAATAAATATTATCAAGCATTACAAATGCCGTAATGCATACAACCTAAAAATAAAGAGGGTGTCCAATAAGTTTTGGCACCCTCTTTTCATTTTTTTCAACTTATTTTTTAAACAAGGATATTACTTATCCTTCTTCATCTTCACTATCCCACTCACACAAACATGCAACTAAGTTTCTATCACCATATGCATTATCAACACGAGCCACATTAATCCAGAATTTATTGTCTGCTACGTGAGGAAGCGGGTAAACTGCTTTAGAACGAGGATATCCATGTTTCCATTCATCTGCTACCATTTCATATTCGGGGTGTGGTGCATTTACCAAAACATTATCTTCAAATGTATAAGTTCCTACTTCCACTTCGCGTATCTCTTTCCGTATTTGATTCATTGTTTCCACAAATCGATCTAACTCCGTTAAGCTCTCACTCTCAGTTGGTTCTATCATCAACGTACCTGCAACTGGGAATGACAATGTAGGAGCATGAAAACCATAATCCATCAATCTTTTGGCAATATCAGTCTCGGTAATTCCAGACTTTTCTTTAATTTTTCTGCACTCTAAAATAAGTTCATGCCCTACTCTACCTTTTTCACCTCTGTAAACAATACCGTAACTGTCTTTCAACTTTTCAGCCAAGTAGTTAGCACTCAATATTGCAATTTTTGTTGCATCAGTTAACCCTTGTGCACCCATCATCTTTATGTAACCATAAGTAATTGTGGCTACTCCTGCACTTCCATAAGGTGCAGAAGACACAGTGTTCTGATCTGTTTCGCACATCACAGGATGTCCAGGAAGAAAAGGTACAAGATGATCAGCCACACAAATTGGACCTACACCTGGTCCGCCTCCTCCATGAGGAATAGCAAATGTTTTGTGAAGATTGAGGTGACATACATCTGCTCCAACAATTCCAGGATTGGTTATACCCACCTGCGCATTCATATTTGCACCGTCCATATACACCTGTCCGCCCGCTTGATGAATGATATTACACATTTCACGAATTTCAGTTTCAAATATACCATGAGTTGAAGGATAAGTTATCATGTATGCTGCCAAATCAGATTTATACTGATCGGCTTTAGCACGAAGATCATCCATATTTACATTTCCATTCTCATCACACTTCACAGTTTTTGGTATGAAACCTGCTTGTACCGCACTTGCTGGATTTGTTCCGTGTGCAGAAGATGGTATGAGTGCAATTTTGCGATGCCCTTCGCCAACGCTCTTCAAGTAGGATGCAATTGTTATAAGACCAGTAAACTCTCCTGCAGCACCTGAATTTGGTTGCAAACTGGTAGCAGTTAGTCCTGTGATTTCTGCAAGCATTGCAGACAGTTCATCAATCATTTCATGATAACCTAAGGTTTGATCGGCTGGAGCAAACGGATGTATGCGTTGCAGACCTGCATGTCCTAGCGGTAGTAAGGATGAAGCTGAGTTTAACTTCATAGTACACGATCCCAATGAAATCATTGAATGTGCCAATGAAATATCTTTTTTCTCTAAGCGTTTTATGTAACGCATCAATTCAGTTTCTGTATGATAACTGTTAAAATTAGGGTGTGTTAAAAAATCGGATGTCCGTAAAAACTCTTTTGGTATAGTGACTTTTGCTTCATGTCCTTCCAATTTATATTCTTTAGAACTACCCATTACCATTGCAAACACTGCCAACAGTTCGTGTACACGATACTCATTGGTAGTCTCGTCAATACTTATTCCTATTTCTCCAGTTTCAAAGAATCGTAAATTTATATTTCTAACCTCAGCATTCTCACGCAATGTGTCTTGCGATATATCCGAAGGAAGCTCAATCTTTAAAGTATCATAGAAAACTTCATTTACTTGTTTAAATCCTAAATCGGCTAACTCTCTAGCAACCAGATTAGTTATTGAATGAATGCGACTGGCAACTTTTTTGAGTCCTTTCGGACCATGATACACAGCATAGAAAGAAGACATGGTTGCTAACAGTGCTTGTGCAGTGCAAATGTTAGATGTTGCTTTATCTCTCTTAATATGTTGTTCGCGTGTTTGTAATGCCATTCTGTAAGCTTCTTTACCGTAAGCATCTTTGGATACTCCGATAATGCGACCAGGCATTTGACGTTTGTATTCGTCTCTTGCAGCAAAAAATCCAGCTGATGGTCCACCAAAAAACATGGGGATACCAAATCGTTGACTACTACCAAATGCTATATCTGCCCCCCATTCTCCTGGAGGAGTTAACATTACCAGTGCCATCAAATCTGTAGCAACTGCAACTTTACAATCTACTGCATGTGCTTTATCTACAAACTCGGTATAATCTTCTACACTACCATTGTTGTTGGGATATTGAACAATAGCTCCAAAGAAAGAGCTGTCTAAATCAAAAGTTTTGTAATCTCCCATTACCATCTCAATACCAACATGTTCCATGCGAGTACGAATAACGGCTATGTTTTGTGGAAAAAGAAGCTCATCAACAAATAGTTTGTTAGCGTCTTGTTTCACTTGCTCACGACTTCTCAAGGCGTACATCATAGATGCTGCTTCAGCACCCGCAGTTGCTTCATCCAGCAATGAACTGTTTGATAATGGTAACCCTGTCAACTCGCTAACAACAGTCTGAAAATTAAGTAGCGCTTCTAATCTACCTTGTGATATTTCGGCTTGATAAGGAGTGTATGAAGTGTACCAGCCTGGACTTTCGAACACATTTCTATAAATAGCAGCGGGAGTAATGGTATCATACCACCCCATCCCTATATACGTTGTGAAAACTTTATTTTTCGCTGCAATCTTTCCAATTTCTTCCGCATACTCTAATTCAGAGAGCCCTTTAGGTATATTCATTGGCTCTTTAAAGCGTATGTCTGTGGGAATAGTTTGATCAATCAATTCATCTAATGTTGAAACTCCAATAGCCTCGAGCATTATCTGTTGTTCTTCAGCACTAATCCCGATGTGTCGCGATTTAAAGTGTTCCATTTCCATAATATATATCTTTAATTCTTTTTGTTGTTATGTACCTGTAGATAAATCTCATCAAATTGATGAGATACTATTTTCCTTTTTAAAAAAAGGGGATTTAAAAGAAAGGATTTGATTTAGCTTCCTTACCAATCGTAGTGGCAGGACCATGACCAGGATATACAATTGTTTTTTCTGGTAAGGTCATCAGTTTTGCTTTAATTCCCTCTATTAACTGATTGTGATTTCCTTGCAACAAGTCTGTTCTGCCAACGCTTCCATTAAACAGTACATCGCCCGAAACTACACAATCTTCTTCTTTATTGTAAAATGCAATACTACCGGGCGAGTGACCCGGTATATGCATAATTGCAAGCTTCTGATTACCGAATTCTATTATATCGTTTTCATCAATGAATTTCCCAACAGTAGGCTTATATCCATTGGATGAAAATCCAAACATCGACATTTGCTCATCAAATGAGTCTATCAAGAACTGATCATCTTTATGAGCTTCCAATTCCACATCAAATTGCTTCTTAATAAAGTTGGCTCCAAAGACATGATCAAAGTGTAAATGCGTGTTTAACACATGCTTCACCACAAGTTTTTTGTCCACAATATAATTGAAAAGAGCACGCTGTTCGTCAGGATAAAAACATGCAGGATCTACTATTACACACTCCCCTGTACTGTCATGCAATACGTATGTATTTACTGCTACCGGATTAAATTCAAATACTTTTATTTTCATTTTTATTATTAGCGTTTTTACAATAGATGATTGTGCTATAACTTTCTAAGTACTACAAAAATAAGGTTTTCTTCTCACATCAAAAAAGAAAAGACTCTCTTTATATTAATTAAACAATCTATGGAAATTGATATTCATGAGAATCCGCTCCTTTGATAGCAACTATCTTAATTACCCTATTGGCAGGTAAACAAGTTTTTTTGTCTCAAAGAATGGCTCCGTAAAGTAGTCAGTCAAAGAATGAACATCGATTATTTTTTTGTATGGTTTCAACTCTTCCGATAAATCCCCGCCTTTCAGACAGATCAGTCCGTTTGGTAATGCATTTTGATGAGTTGATGAGATGTTCTTTCTTACCAGTTTTTCTAGATCTCCCAGTGTCATAACAGCACGACTCACTACAAAATCGCACTTTCCTGTTTCATCTTGTATTCGCTTATGTATTGCTTCAACATTTTGAAGCGATAATGCTTGTGCAACTTCATTCACCACCTTTATCTTTTTGCCAATACTGTCTATCATGACAAAATTGATATCGGGAAAAAATATGGCCAATGGTATGCCTGGAAATCCGCCACCTGTACCAACATCCAGAACCTTTGTTCCGGGTGTGAACTTTGTAAATTTAGCAATAGACAAAGAGTGCAATACATGATGCACATATAGATTCTGAATATCTTTCCGGGATATAACATTAATCTTTGCATTCCAATCTGAGTATAAATCGAATAATGCTTCAAATTGTTCTATTTGCAAAGGAGAAAGTGAAGGAAAGTAAGTTAAGATTGATTCCATATTAGTTTTTAGAGTCCAGCAATTTTCGATACTACAGTGTTTGGTTTCAAGAGCATTTTTAATTCGTTAAATGGTATAAACACTTCAGGTGCACTTAAAGGATAAGCCGAATACTCACCTTTATTGAAAGTATAAGTAATACCTTCATTATTAATAAGAAAATTTCGATTGGGCATTATTTCTTGAATACCAAAGTAGCCCAAATCTTCTAAATCTGATATACTTTTCACTTCATTTTGTTGCATCAAGCTATTTGCAAATAGTTGTTGTAATGCCACATCATAACCTGGCACAAATATATCGTTTTCAGTTACAAGACTTCCAGTTTTTAAATTGATAACAAAATTGTTAAATGAGCTATACGTCGCTGCTTCACCTTTATTATTGGATTGATTTACTTGAAAAGATAATAGGTTACTCTGATTGAAGTGGATCTTATTTGAAAGCGATTCATAGTAAGTATAAAATATATTGGATTGAAGTTCATTTTCGTGTTCTTCATCCTTAGTTTGTGGGATCAACGTTGGGTGGTTCTCTAATTCAATCATCTCTTCATCAAAAATACGGGCATCTGCCTCATAATTTTTGATAAAATTCTCTACATACTGATCAACGGCTTCATAAGGTGTGAGATTTTCAAAAATTTGTCCCAAAGTTTCATGAATAAACAACTGTTGCAGCTTCTTTAGATCCGATTTTCCACTTTCAATTGGAAAGACTAATTGTACATTTAACTCACACGACGGATTTGCAGAATCGTTACGTAAATGATGTTTTTTATTAACAATCAATGTGTCAAACTGCACCAGATTCTCTTTTGTGAATGTGCTCTTATTATCATTATTACAACTAATCGCAATAATGCTGACCCATGTTATAATAACTATTTTAATTCTGTTCTTTCTCATTATAATAATTCGAAACGAAGTAATTTAGTAATACAAAAATACACTTTATCTCGCACATTCGATCAGCTTTTGTCGAAAAACCTTTATTAGGAATTGCTTTTCATCAATTTCCCAAAAGAAATCACTCTTTGTTTTTAGTGGAGCCGTTAATTACCTCTATTCCAATTTGTTTTGCTTTTTCCATCAAAAACTGTAGCGCAGCTTCTCGTTCATTTGGAATCACGCCATCTAAGATGGCATCTTTAATAGCAGATTTAAGTCGGCCTACTGCTGGAGTTTGTCCCAAATCAAACAGTCGCATAATTTCATTACCATCAACAGGTGGTTCAAAGTTGCGCACGCGGTCTTTTTCCTCTATTTCTCTTAGCTTTCGTCTAACGACTTTGAAGTTTTGCAAGAAGCGACGCACCTTCTGTGGGTTTTTTGATGTAATGTCTGCCTCGCATAGTTTCATTAAATCATCAATATCGTTTCCCGCCTCAAACAAAAGTCTGCGAATGGCAGAATCGGTTACTTCCATTTCAACTAATTGCATCGGACGCATATGAAGGGATACAATCTTTTGCACATACTTCATTTTCTCATTCAATGGCAGCTTCATTCTCCTAAATATCTGTGGGACCATTTTCTGACCAATAAAGTCATGGTTATGAAATGTCCACCCAAGTTTATGATCCCACCGTTTTGTAGCAGGCTTTCCAATGTCGTGTATCAAAGCAGCCCAACGCAACCATAAATTGTGCGACACCTTAGATATATTGTCTAATACTACCAATGTATGATAAAAGTTGTCTTTGTGCCCTACTCCATCTTTAGTTTCAGCGCCTTTTAGAGCAATAAGTTCAGGAAAAATCAATTCCAACAATCCTGTTTTCTCTAACAATATAAAACCTACAGATGGTTTTGGAGACATAATGATTTTATTGAGCTCATCAACAATCCTTTCTTTCGATATAATGTGGATACGTTCTTTGTTGCGCTCAATAGCATCAAATGTGTCCGGATAGATATCAAAACCCAGCTGGGTAGCAAACCTTATGGCACGCATCATTCGCAACGGGTCGTCGCTAAACGTTGTGTCAGGGTTCAATGGGGTTCTTATAGTAAGATCCTCCATATCTTGTATACCGTTGAATGGGTCTATCAATTCGCCAAATCTATCACTGTTTAAGCACAATGCCAATGCATTGATAGTAAAATCACGACGATTTTGGTCGTCCTCTAACGACCCATCTTCAACGATTGGATTTCGCGAGTCGCGGGAGTATGACTCTCGGCGTGCACCAACGAACTCCAGTTCGTATTGCCTATATTTTATTTGAGCAGTACCGAAGTTTTTGAAAACGGTCACTCTAACGTTTTTACCCAGTTTCTTAGCCACAGCTTTGGCCAACTGAATGCCGCTACCAATGGTCACAACATCAATGTCATTTGATTTGCGATATAAAAATATGTCACGAACGAAACCACCAATTAAGTAGGTCTCCAAATTTAACTCATCGGCTGTTGCCGATAATATTTTAAATATTTCGTGGTTTAAATGCTGATTAATAACTTCTTGTGAGTCTAACATGCGATGAATATCTGTTATGAATTGCAAAAATACGATAATTAGGCCGTATGCCCATGTTTTTCTCTTAAATTTGTATTCATAAATCATATTTCAAACTTATTTATGATGAGATTGTCTCTCAAAACAAACATACTTACTTTCGCTTTTGCTCCTTTTGCTTTATTTGCACTGTCAAATATGATGACATCGTGCAGCAGTAAAACAAAATCGGCTAAGGATTATTTGGCAATTGCAGACAAAGCTTATCAAAATGGCAACTACGAAAGTGCAAAGTCACACATCGACAGCATCAAGATACTTCACCCCAAATCATTTAAAGAAATAAGAGAAGGCTTTGACCTGATGCAAGATGTGCGTAAAGCAGAAAATAAACGAAATATAGTTTTTATTGATTCGATGTTGCAAGTCAACATCACAAAATTAAAAGAACTACAAGCAAACTTTGATTTTGTGCGCGACAAAAACTATCAAGAATTCGGAAACTATATTCCCAAACTTACCCCAATTTCATCGACTATTGAGCATGATAACCTTCGTTCGGGAGTAAGCGAAAAGGGCATTCTCTTTCTCGAAAGCGTGCGCAGCGGACGAAGAATCCATCACAGTAAAATAAAGGTTACTATACCCGATGGATCATATGCAGAAACATTAGAAGTTACGGCCGATGGTTTGAACTATACTTTCACTACGCTCAATAAATCGTACGAGATTGTCCGCTTTTTTGGCAGCGATGAGAACGGTGTGGCCGAGTTTATCTACACTTTTCAGGATAGACCCATCACACTTACTTACATGGGGCGAAGCAATGCAAGTATTACTTTGTCTAAATCATCTAAAACTGCTATCAGTCAATCCTTTGAAATGTCTAATGTTCTTTATGAATTAGAAGAGCTAAGGTATGAAAAAGGAAAAACGGAAGCATTGTTGCGCTACCTTGAGAGCAGAGAAACTATCAATAAGTAACCTCCTTAAAGCATCGATATTAAGTAGAGATATGTGATAAACCGTGGTCGGTAAAAAAACTATATCTCTTCTTATCCCCCTGGCGGCAACTTCAGTATATCAAACAATCCATTCAGCACACCATCTTTTTTCTGTGGTTTATTCTCTATTATATTAGCCTTATCGTTTTCATCTACAATTATCTTCTTTCTGGTTCTCCTTGCTTTATTTTTTTCTATCTTCTCCTTTGATTTTTCATCGATAATAACTGAGCCTGTCTCCTCTCCATCCACGCTCAGCATACGCGTTTGCTGCTCTGCCTGTTCAGCACGTTTCTTATTGTAGGTTTCTCGTGTATTGATATTTTTATTGAAACGAACCAAGATACCATTCAACAAATCTATCAAATGATTGTAATCGATGTCGGGATACAGCATTTGCTTCAATTCGATAGTGTCAAATACATTGCGAAGCACCGCTTGACAATTCTTTTTAACAATAAGCTTGTCCTCCCATTTGATTCGTTTAGAAACAGATCTATTTCTTTCCATAAACATATTCCAATGCGTCACATTTACATCGCGCAGTTCGTCTAAATAC
>DATERO010000045.1:0-3122 GCA_035271465.1 Dysgonamonadaceae bacterium
GCGAAATAGCTGGCAATGATCCCAAAATTAAACGACTTGCAAAGATTAAAGGCGAAATGCAATTTCTCACTACCCAAACATCCCTCTTTGACCAATCGAAAAAAGAGAAAAAGGAGTGGAACGAAAAGGTAGAGAAGATAGCGAAAGAAATAGAAAAACTTGAAGCCGAAATAGAGGAGATAAAAGCCAATAAGATTTATGAAAATGCTTTCGAATGGCGATTCGAGTTTCCTGAGGTACTGAACGATGAAGGGGACTTTGTGGGCTTTGATGTGGTGATTGGGAATCCGCCGTATTTGACATATCATGGTAGAAGGAGAGAGTTAATTAGTAATGAAATGATAGATTACTTTAAAAGCAATTACAATACCATTACCCATAAAACAGGAGCTGGTAAATATAATTCTGTAATGTTTTTTATTGAAAGATCATTTCAGTTAGGAAGACTGTCTTCTATTACTACATTTATTATAGACATTTCTTTTTATGAAGGTTTTTATAAGAAAACACGGAATTTAATATTGGAAAACTCCAATGTATTAGACGTAGTTAATGGATTAAATGATTTTGAAGATGTGGGAAGCGGTCAACTAATTTTATCTTATCAAAAACAAGTAGATGAAAATCATATTGTTAAATACCGAGAAAATGGTGTTGATGATGTGATAGATTATATCCCACAAAGAAGCTGGTTTAATTCAAAGCAAAACTTCAAGAAACCTAAATCAAATGATCAAATTGCAATTTTATCTAAGGTTGAGACATATACAAAACAACTCCAAGAGTTATTTCCTAACAAACTTATTAGAACTGGAGAAAGTGTTGGAGTAAAAGAAGAAGGTTTTGTTTGCGAAACCAAAGACCCTCTTTCAAAAGTTCCAATCTTCTCATATGTAGAAGGAAGCAAATCCTTACCATCAAGATATGCAGCAATAACTCCAACGAGATATTTTAGATTTGATGTTGAATTATTAAATAAAAGAAATATTGCATACAGAAAAGAAGCAGACAATAAAAACAGGAAAAATGCAAAAGTTCTAGGTATTGGAGATGAACAAGCATTTGTCAATCCTAAAATTTTAATCAGACAATCTAGCGAAAATTTATGTGCAAGTTATTCTCAAGAACCATTTGTATATAACAGGAGTTATTATTCCATTAGTAATATTAATAGTTCAGGTAAATCTAACTTTAGTCTTCTATACACTTTGGCTTTATTAAATTCTAAACTTTTAAATTATTATGCAGTGCATAAACAAATTATTAAGAATGATAAAGGGAAACAACCTCAAATCAGACTTGGAGATTTAAAAACGTTACCTATAAAGATTGCAGATATCAACATCTATCAGAATATGGAAAGACTTGTTAATGATATTCTTATTCAGAAAAATAATGATCCCACCGTCAATACCACCACCCTCGAATCCCAAATCGACCAATTGGTTTATGAGTTGTATGGGTTGACGGAAGAGGAGATTGGGGTAGTGGAAAATAGTCTGAACCGTGATTAAAGGATTGGAGGATGGCCTTGATGGGTGGTGTAGTTGGACATAATCAAGGGATTCAAGGGAATCGGGAGAATCAAGGTTCAGACGATTAAAGTAAATTTCTGAACCATGATTAAAGGATTGGAGGATGGCCTTGATAGGTAGTGTAGTTGGATATAATCAAGTTATTCAAGTGTATCATGCGAATCAAGGTTCAGACAATTAGAAAGGAGCAGGAGCTCCTTTTTCCCAGAGAGAGTATCAAGCGAATCAAGGTTCGGACGATTAGAATCACATCATCAACACAATCAAAATAATCATACAAATCAACGGTTCAGACAGTGATAGGCACGGATCAATATCCGCGCCAGCGAAGGAGTATGATGTTAGCTTTAAGCCACAATTAACTATAGAAACAAAATATTCATTCTATTTCAGGACAAGACAACTTCTTTACCCACATAAAAATCTTCTAATTTTTCTCCCATCTCATCTTTCAGAATGGTAAACGCACTTGATCCTGTGCAATGCCCGGTATAAAACTGTGCAACCGGCAAAGTAATTGTAAGTTCGCGAGCAATATTTTTCAACTCTTTCTCTGATTCTGTCTTCACAAAATCTTTAGTGTCTATCAAATGGAAGCCTCCATAAACACATTGTATTTGCTTATCTGGCAGAACTGTTTGTACAGTAGAAACTATATTCAACACACCATTGTGGGCGCAACCTGTGAATACGCACAAACTTTGTGCTGTATCCACCACAAGTATCAGTTCGTGCGAAAAATCATCTAACTCTTCTACGCCATCCTTTTGTCGATACAAAATAGCATTCCCTTTTGGTGAGTCATATTTATGAGTTATATCTGTTATAAACCAGAGGTTATCAATTTGTGTATTCCTATCAAGCAATACAAATCGTTCGCTGTGCTGCATCAGATCAGGCGAAAATCCATTCATTTTCTTTACTCCTTTCTTTAGCGAGAAGTACTCGTAGTTAAAGATAGAAGCATTCATATATACTTTAGCAGTTTTGTTTAGTTTCATAAACGATAATAAACCTCCTATATGGTCGTAATGCCCATGTGAGATAACAACCCTGTCAATAGCGCTTAAATCAACTCCGAGTTTATTAGCATTGTGTATGAATAAATCAGATTGACCTGTGTCGTACAATATTTTTAGATTATCATCTGTTTCTATATACAATGAGAGTCCGTGTTCTGTCTCTAAACTCTCAGATTGGGTTCTATTATCTACTAATGTAATTATCTTCATATCATGGTTTCTTATATTACTTTGGTAAAGGTAGTGAACTTGTTACTTTAAGCAACTTTTTCAAGAGTGAAACTCACATTATAGTGTTTGTAACTTTGGGTGTCAAGTTGTCCAACCATTATGTATTGTATTTGAATTAGTTTTTGTTTCGCAATATGCCGATTTCAAATCGGAGCGAGCGACTGCCTCACAAATCCTTTTATGTGGTTTTTCTAAGATTGTAGAAGCCACACGATGGAATCGTGCAGCAGCGGGGATTTATTAATAAACCGAGCTCTTTGATTGAACTATAGTTCATGTATAGAGCTCGGTTTTTTTGCTTTGTTGAGCATATCTATATTGTGTTTCTTTATTG
>DATERO010000046.1:0-3137 GCA_035271465.1 Dysgonamonadaceae bacterium
TGGTAATAATGCTATACACCTCTACAAACTCATGGTTTCGTAGATCCTTCATGAAGTTAACGTGTAATTTTTTCATTTCTGATTGTGTGTTTGTGAATATTAAAAATATGGTATTAACTTTCTTATTCTCTTATAAAGTTAATAAATAAATATGAGATTACAAAACAAAATGATTGAAAATTACACCATTTTAGTTGTCACTTTTTGCATTTTAATACAGGGATATGTAAAATAACAACAATAAATAGTCGCTCTCACTATTATTGTACTCAACTAACAATCGATTTTATCCATTTACTCTTCCTGTGCACTCAATTTGCAACAAAATAAAGCCTACTTGATATGTGGTTACTCTCATCAAAAAATGATATTACCATCATGAGAAGATGATTACACATTTTGCAAGAGATATTTGCTTAAAACAGTCTGCGGTTACTCCAATTGTAACATAAGTCAATAAGAACTGCCACAGCAGTTGCTCTTCACACGATTAGGTATAGCATATTTGTCAATACAGAGCCACTTCACCTGAATAGGTTTTACAGCTCTGTCTTTACAGAATCAATTCACCTACGTAGATTAAGTTGGGTAGCCTATGCAATTGTAATTGACCTGGGTAGGTAAAGTAGAGTTGCTAATACAGTCCAACGGGATCTATGTTGCAATTAGAGTAACGGGAGTGTGATAAGGGGTAAAATATTTTGTGAATGGAGGGAATGGAGAGCGGTAACGGCTTGATTGATTTGTAATTAGAATGAACGGATAATGGGGATGAGGAAATGGTTTTGTTGTTGGAGTAGAGGGATATCGGGAACTCTGAATATCTTTTGGGATTGGAGTGAAGAGGGCTAAATATGAAAGAAATAAGAGTACTGATGGGGTGATTGAAGAAGAAAGCGTAGAGTTTTCACTGTTATATTTTCAATAAAATTGATTTTTATGATAAAAAGTGAATATATATATGATGACTTTATTAACATAACATGAGGTTTATTTGTATATTTGTGAAATAAGAAAGTTAGCACAATAATAATTAGATTTTAAACTCTGAATACAAACTAACACAACTCAATAAGAACAATAAATATGAGCCTATTTCAGAACTCAGTTCTAAACAAATACCTAAGAGGATTAGACACCGAAAAAGTAGATGAAGCTTATGCAATGTTTACAAGGCATTTTCACAATCCCGAAGTTCAAGAAAACATTAGAAATTCAAAAGAAGAACAATATCAAGGTGGATTTCTGATTGATCTTTTTGTAAATGTGTTAGGCTACATCAAGAATCCAAATCCAACATTCAATATCACCACAGAACTGAAAAATGTAAATGATTCCAGAAAAACTGATGGTGCAATAGTAATTGATGGAAAGGTATTGGCAGTTATAGAATTGAAAGGAACAAAGACCACTGACCTGAGTAAAGTGGAAGCTCAAGCATTTGGCTATATGAACAACCAGCCAGGTTGCAATTATGTGATAACCTCTAACTTCGAAAAACTACGATTTTATATTGATAATGCAGTTGACTTTGAAGAGTTCAACCTATTTCAAATGACAAGAGAGAGGTTCAATATTCTTTGGCTTTGTATATCTGCGGAGTATCTATTGAAAAACCTACCAAAGAAAATAAAAGACGAATCTTTAACACAAGAGGAAAATATAACGGTACAACTCTACAAAGATTATGCTGCATTTAGAAATGATATTTTTGGAAGTATTCAAAAAGAAAACCCTGAACATGACAAGTTAACGCTGTTTAAGAAAACCCAGAAACTACTTGATCGTTTTCTATTCATATTTTTTGCCGAAGACAGACTGTTGCTCCCACCCAACTCCATTCGCTCAATAGTAAATCAATGGAAAGAATTGCGCGATAAGTATGATGAGTATTTTCCATTATACGACCGTTTTAATAAGTTCTTCGGTTATATGAACACGGGACACAAAGGACAACATCATGAAATATTTGCATACAATGGTGGACTGTTTGCTCCTGATGAAGTGCTTGACAATATCAAAATAGATGATGAAATTCTTTACAAGCACACCCTCAAATTAAGCAACTACAATTATGAGAGTGAGGTAGATGTAAATATACTTGGTCACATCTTCGAACATTCGCTCAATGAGATTGAAACCATACAATCTGAAATAAAAGGAGTTTCCGTAGACAAGAGCAAGAGCAAACGAAAAAAAGATGGTGTCTTTTATACTCCAAAGTACATCACTAAATATATCATAAAGAACACTGTAGGAAAACTTTGTGAGGAGAAGAAAACAGAGCTCGACATTCAGGAAGAAGAGTATGAAAAGGAGAGGAAAGGGAGAAGAATGGAGACCCTGAAAAATCTAATTCAGAAATTAGAAGAGTATAGAGCGTGGCTACTACAAATAACAATATGCGACCCCGCTTGTGGAAGTGGTGCATTCCTGAATCAAGCATTGGAATTTTTAATTGCAGAACACAGATATATTGACGAATTGCATGCTAAACTATTGGGTGTTCCAATGATAATAAGTGAAGTAGAAAACTCCATTTTGGAGAACAACCTGTATGGTGTAGATATCAACGAAGAGAGTGTGGAGATTGCTAAACTATCTCTTTGGTTGCGCACAGCACAAAGAGGTAGAGCACTTACTACATTGAATGATAATATCAAGTGTGGGAACTCTTTGATAGATGATCCAGCAGTTGCAGGAGATAAGGCTTTTGATTGGAAAGAAGAGTTTCCTGATATATTTGCTAAGGGAGGATTTGATGTGGTGATTGGGAATCCGCCGTATGGAGCGAAAGTATCTAAGAAGGAATTAGAATATTTAGTTGACATGCATAAAGATAAAGGCTTATCAAGAGCACTATCAGATACATACATTGCCTTTTACATAAAATCATTGGAAAGTATTTTAAGAAAAGATGGTTTGTTGAGCTTTATTACACCTAATACTTGGAGATTAATATTAAACGGAAAAGAATTTCGCGATTTTATTACAAAAACCAATTATTCTTTTCAAGAAATAATTCAGCATCAAGAAAAAGTATTTGCTGATGCAACTGTTGATTGCGACACCTTATTTATAAAAAAACAATATAGTGGGCATCATATTATAAATATTCAAATTAAAGAGTATTCAGA